>JABJJH010000519.1 GCA_018660965.1 Rhodospirillaceae bacterium
AGTCACCGCCGAAGTCACCGCCGCCCGCGCCCTCAGTGATGCACAAATTAATGAATTGACGGACTCCCTGCAAAACACGCTTGGCGGCAAAGTTTCCGTCGAGCATCAGGTCGATCCGGATTTGATCGGCGGCATGATCGTAAAGGTCGGCAGCCGAATGGTGGATACAACGCTGCGCACGCAGCTGTCCAAGTTAAGAATCGCGATGAAAGGGGCTAGCTGATGGATATCCGCGCTGCCGAAATTTCTTCCATAATCAAGGAACAAATCGCCGGGTTCGGCGCCGAGGCGGATGTCGCCGAGGTTGGCCAGGTGATTTCGGTTGGTGACGGTGTCGCCCGCGTGTACGGACTGGATAATGTCCAGGCCGGCGAAATGGTCGAATTCCCCGGAAACATCCGGGGCATGGCGCTTAACCTTGAAACCGACAATGTCGGCGTCGTTATTTTCGGCGATGACCGCGACATCAAGGAAGGCGACACGGTCAAACGAACCGGCGCCATCGTTGAAGTCCCCGTCGGGCGCGGCATGTTGGGCCGGGTCGTGGACGGACTGGGCAATCCCATCGACGGCAAGGGCCCCATCGAGGATGCGACCCTTCAGCGGGTCGAGGTGAAGGCCCCCGGCATTATCCCGCGTAAATCGGTGCACGAACCGGTGCAAACGGGCCTCAAGGCGCTCGACGCCCTGGTTCCGGTCGGACGCGGCCAACGCGAATTGATCATTGGCGATCGCCAGACCGGCAAGACGGCGGTGGCGATTGACACGATCATCAACCAAAAGAACATCAACGCGGGCGACGACGAGTCGAAAAAGCTGTATTGCATCTATGTCGCGATCGGCCAGAAACGCTCCACTGTCGCGCAAGTCGTGAAGACGTTGGAAGAGCAGGGCGCGATGGAATACACCATCGTCGTCGCCGCGACCGCGTCCGACCCGGCGCCGCTGCAATTCCTGGCCCCCTACACGGGTTGCGCCATGGGCGAGTATTTCCGCGACAATGGCATGCACGCTGTCATCGTGTATGACGATTTGTCCAAACAGGCGACCGCGTATCGCCAGATGTCCCTGTTGCTGCGTCGTCCGCCGGGCCGTGAAGCCTTCCCGGGCGATGTGTTCTATCTGCATTCCCGTTTGCTGGAACGCGCGGCGAAAATGAACGAAGAACATGGCCTCGGCTCGCTCACCGCGCTGCCGATCATCGAAACCCAGGCGAACGACGTGGCCGCCTATATTCCCACGAACGTGATTTCGATCACCGACGGCCAGATCTTCCTGGAAACGGAATTGTTCTATAAAGGCGTCCGTCCGGCGATTAATGTTGGTCTGTCCGTGTCCCGCGTGGGATCGGCGGCGCAATTGAAGGCGATGAAACAAGTCGCCGGCACGATTAAGCTGGAATTGGCGCAATACCGCGAAATGGAGGCGTTCTCCCAGTTTGCGTCCGATCTCGACCCGGTGACGCAGCAACTTCTGGCGCGCGGTGCGCGACTGACGGAACTGTTGAAGCAGGATCAGTTCAGCCCCTTGTCGGTCGAAGAACAGGTGGTGGCGATTTTCACCGGGGTTCGCGGCTTCCTGGACACGCTTCCCATTGACGACGTTCGCCGTTTCGAAACGTCGCTGCTGGAGCATTACCGGGCCGATCACGCCGACGTTCTGGCGACGATTCGCGATACAGGCGAAATTTCGGATGACACCGAAAAGAAGCTTCTGGAGATCACCGAAACGTTTGCAAAGGGTTTCGTTTAACCTCGTGACGACGGTTAGGACCGGCTAGGAATATGGCGAACCTCAAGGATCTTCGAAACAGCATCGCGAGCGTCAAGTCGACGCAACGCATCACCTCGGCCATGAAAATGGTCGCGGCCGCGAAGCTGCGCAAGGCGCAGGACATGGCGGAAGCCGCGCGCCCTTATGCGGAACGCATGGAACGCATGTTGTCCTCATTGGCGACCAGCGCCGCGGCGAACCCGGAAAGCGCGCCGCCCATGTTGGCGGGCACCGGCAAGGACGACAGCCATCTGCTGATCGTGGTGTCGTCGGATCGCGGCCTCTGCGGTGGTTTCAACAGCTCCATCACACGCGATGTCCGGCAACGCATTGCCAGACTCGAAGCCGACGGCAAGACGGCCAAGCTTATCGTCATCGGCAAAAAAGGCGTGACGGCTCTGCGGCGAGACTTCGCCGACCGCATTGTCGCCACGCACGAGGAGATATCGAAACCCTCGCCAAGTTTTGACGGGGCCGCGCTCGTGTCTCAAGCCGTCGCCGATATGTTCGCCGCCGGTGAATTCGACGTTTGCACACTCGTATACAGCCGCTTCGTTTCGGCGTTAACCCAAATCGTCACGCCCTTGCAGTTGATCCCCTTCACCGCCCCCGAATCCGAAGACGCGGCGGAAGACGACGACAGCGCGGCGGCGAATGGCGCCGACGGGGCCGTTTACGAATTCGAGCCGGACGAAGAAGAAATCCTGGCGGCTTTGCTGCCGCGCAACCTTTCGGTTCAGGTTTTCCGTTCCATGTTGGAATCATTCGCCTCGGAACAAGGCGCGCGCATGACCGCGATGGACAGCGCGACCCGGAATGCCGGCGACATGATCGACAAACTGACGACGACCTACAACCGGACCCGTCAGGCCGCAATCACCAAGGAACTGATCGAAATCATTTCCGGCGCTGAAGCCCTGTAATTTTAGTTTAGTTCGAATCGGGAGCAACCCCATGGCTAAGAACCTCGTTGGCAAAGTGACCCAGGTCACCGGCGCCGTCATTGACGTTCACTTCGACGGCGACCTGCCGTCGATCATGAACGCGATCACGACTGAGAATCAGGGCCAGTCCCTGGTCCTGGAAGTGGCGCAGCATCTGGGCGAACACACGGTTCGCTGTATCGCCATGGATTCTTCCGAAGGCATGGTTCGCGGCCAGGAAGTGACCGACACAGGCGCGCCGATAATGGTGCCCGTCGGACCGGAAACTCTGGGCCGGATTATCAACGTCATCGGCGAGCCGGTCGATGAGCGCGGTCCCGTCAACAGCAAAATGACGCTGCCTATTCACCGCAGCGCCCCGGCCTTTATCGAGCAATCGACGGAAACCGAACAGCTTGTCACCGGCATCAAGGTCGTCGATTTGCTGACCCCGTATCCGAAAGGCGGCAAAATCGGCCTGTTCGGCGGCGCGGGCGTCGGCAAGACCGTTATCATCATGGAGCTGATCAACAATATCGCGAAAGCGCATGGCGGTTATTCGGTCTTCGCCGGTGTGGGCGAACGGACCCGCGAAGGTAACGATCTCTATCACGAAATGATCGAATCGGGCGTTATCGTGCCGGATGGCGAATCCAAGGCGGCGCTGGTTTACGGGCAGATGAACGAACCTCCCGGCGCCCGTTCCCGCGTCGCGCTGACCGGTTTGACCCTGGCCGAATATTTCCGCGACGAAGAAGGCCAGGACGTGCTGTTCTTCGTGGATAACATTTTCCGTTTCACCCAGGCCGGTTCGGAAGTGTCCGCGCTGCTGGGCCGTATTCCCTCCGCGGTTGGCTATCAGCCGACGCTGGGGACCGATATGGGCAACCTTCAGGAACGCATCACGACCACGCAGAAAGGGTCGATTACCAGCGTTCAGGCCGTCTACGTGCCCGCGGATGATTTGACCGATCCGGCGCCGGCGACGACCTTCTCCCATCTGGACGCAACCACGGTGCTGTCGCGCCAGATCGCGGAACTTGGCATTTATCCCGCCGTGGACCCGCTGGATTCCACAAGCCGCATTCTGGAACCGCGCACGGTCGGCGAAGAGCATTACAACATCGCGCGTGAAGTCCAGCGCGTCCTGCAGAGCTACAAATCCCTGCAGGAAATCATCGCGATTCTGGGCATGGATGAATTGTCGGAAGAAGACAAATTGACCGTCGCGCGGGCGCGCAAAATCCAACGCTTCCTGTCGCAACCGTTCCATGTCGCGGAAATCTTCACGGGTTCGCCGGGTAAATTCGTCGATCTGGAAGACACGATCAAGGGCTTCAGGGGCATTCTGGACGGCGAATACGACGACCTCCCGGAAGCCGCGTTCTATATGTGTGGCACCATCGAGGAATCGGTCGAAAAAGCGAAGCAGATGGCGGCCGCGGCGGCGTAACCATTATTTCAACGGCTGCGCCCGATTGCCGGGTGGGCCGAGATACAAGCAGGCGAATCGAGAGCAGGCATGGCCGATACAATCGAACTTGAACTGGTTTCACCGGAAAAGCTTCTGTTATCGGAGCAGGTTGAAATGGTCGTCATCCCCGGCGAAGACGGTGACTTCGGCGTTTTACCCGGACATTCGCCGGTTATATCGAATATCCGCCCGGGCGTGCTGTCGGTGTTCGAAAACGGCGCCGTGACCCAGCGCATCTTCATCGCCAGCGGATTCGCCGAAGTTACGATGGAGCGCTGCACCATTCTGGCCGAAGGCGCGGAACCGGTCGAAGACCTCGACCAAGCCGCGGTTGACCAGGAAATCCAGGAATTACGGGAAGACGCAACCAACGCCGACGATGACGTCAGCCGCGCGCGCGTTAACGGCGCACTCGCCATTGCGGAAGCCAAGCGCACCGCAATTACCGCGCCAGCCTACTGATCCGGTTTAGCGACTTTGATCTAGGCTACCAGGCTGAATAATTGACCTGGATCGCTCAACCCAACATTTGTCTGTAAGGCGCCCGCGCCGGCAAGTCCCGTTTGCGGCGTTTCACTGATCCCCTGAATTTCATTCCGGAATCGTTCCTCGGGGTCGAAGACCGGCCCGCTGTCCGGCGCATTTCGATTCGAACGGCTCGCGGCCTCTGTTTCACTTGCGGCGCGACCCTCCCCGTTTTCCTGGGATTCTTCGCGTTTTTGCGCCGTCGCTTCCCGGCGCGCCGCCGTGATAGCAGCTTCGGCGTTCGCAGCCACCCGTCGATCCTGCCCGGAAGGCTCTCGCGGCGCCAACGCGGCGCGTTTAACCTGTTCCAGCTTGCGTATGGTCGCTTCGGGGTTACCGCGCACCGGCGAGGTGTCAATCCTGACCTCGCCGGAGACGGCGTATTGATTGCCGTCCGGGCCGGTCGCGTATTTATAGTTCGGTTGGCCCGCGATTCCGCCGCCCGCCGCTGCATGAGCGCGTTCATGTTCCTTCACTTCGCGGTCGCGCTGCTTTAGCTGCTCGACCTGGCGCCGATCCGCTTCAGTCAACCCGTTTTCATCGACTTCTTCGCCGGAACTGTTGGTTTTGGCTTCCGCCGGCCCACTGTCCTGGGGCGCTGCAGCAGTTGGGGCTTCCTCGTCGTCCTCAGCCGATTCTTCCGAGGGATCGACACTTTGAGCCGCCGTTTGCGTTTGGATATCCAGCGCCGCCAATGAACGCCCAGGCCGACCCGTCGGGCGACCGTCCTCTTCTTCAGCCCCCTGGTCAGGGTCTGTGAATTCTTGGGTAGACGCGTCTTGAACACTGGCCGGCGCCTTGAGGCTGGAATTCACGCCGCCAACAGCCGCGCCCGCAACGCCCCCAAAAGACGTGACCGAAGCCAAAATCGACGTAGATGCCGCGCTCAAAAGGATCGCCATTCAATCCAAGTCCACGTTCAAGACACACCAGTGGCGACGTTCGAACAAATATGTTTAAATTCAAACACATAATGCGGAACGCACACCGTAAACCTAACAGAACATACGTGAATTGGCGGTAAAAGTCAAAAAACGAGGACGTTTTTGCGCCGTCAGGATTCGCCCATGAGAGCGCTGAATTCCGCCAAAACTTCCTCGTAAGTCGCGCGCTTGAAGGGCACGATGTTATCAACCAACTCGTTCATGGCCATCCACCGCCAGGCGGAAAATTCCCGTTCATGCAAATCGAGTTTTATATCGGAATCGTCGCCGAGGAATTGCATCGCGAACCAACGTTGTTCCTGCCCCCGGTACTGTCCGCCCCAAACCGTCGTTGAAAGCTCGGGCGGCAGGTCGTAGCAGATCGGGCGGCTGGCTTCCCTGATAATTATAGCGTTATCGACGCCGGTTTCTTCGTACAATTCCCGGAACGCGGCGGCGCGGGGATCTTCGCCGGGGTCGATTCCCCCTTGTGGCATTTGCCAGTGATCCCCCGGCGTGTCGATGCGGTTTCCGACAAACACCAGGCCTTCCTGGTTCAACAACATGACGCCGACGCAAGGGCGATAGGGCCGAAATTCCGTCATTTCGCTCACTTCGGTTTGACGGCGAGCGCGGAAATCGGGGCCAGCACAAAACCCTTTTCCGGCAAATGTTCAATCCAGCGCTTGAGACGCCGGATCGTCACCGGATAGGCGCGCCCCATGGCGACAGCCTTCCCCTTTGACCCCAACACCAACTCTATTTCGGACAGGCGGAAATCAATCGCGGCGCGGGATGCGACGACATCGATCATCCGGTCATTCAGCGCGTAAGGCGCCGCGATCTTCCCCGCCACAGCAGGAGTGACGCTGTTCGTATTTGTCCTGCTATCGACAAACATGAGCCCCCGACGTTTCAGGTCCGCCAAAATCGGGCGCATCGCCTTCAGGTTTCCCGTGAAACGACCACCCTGATGGTTGACGACTCCAACATACCCGGTTATGCGGCTCAGCATCCATTGCAGACGCAGCAGGTTCTCCTCCTTGGCCAACTTCAGAAGCAAACCATTAGGGCCAGGATCGCTGCGGGGGTAATCCGCAGGCTCCATGGGAACGCTCAACAAAACTTCGTGGCCGGCGCCGCGCGCCGTCTTGATCCACTCCTTCACCTTTTTCGCATACGGCGCGAAGGCGAAGGTGACTTCGGGCGGAAGGTCGCGCATGGCGCTTTCGGTCGCGTTGTAGGAAACCCCGAGCCCGCTCAGGACCACGGCGACACGCGGTCGTTTCTCAAGCGCGTTAAACGGCCTCGAATAGACCCGCCACGGTTGCCGCCCGTCCTTGCCGATAACAGGCAGCAAGCCAATATCGCTCTGTTCGACCAGCGCCATGTCAGGATGAGGATGCAGCACCGCACTGACTTTTTTCGGCTTTGGAATCGGGCGGTCCGGTCCACGGGCCACCTTGGCGTCAGCAGCCTGCAAAACGTTTTGGCCCGAGGCCGCCTTCTTCGGCGCCCTGACCACCATGGTCATTTGGGGTCGACTGGCGCGGACCTCCTCCATGATGTCGCCGGCGCTGAAATGCAGCCACAAAAACACGCCCAGAAAAGCCGCAACGGTTAGCCCCCACGACGCGATCAGGGCGATAAGCGGCAGCTTTTCTTGTAATTTGGCGCTGGATTGCGACGTTTTTAGATAATCGTCTTCGCCATAATTATCTTCGGCGCCCCCTGCGTCATCGTCGGACTCACGGGACTTCCCCCACCGCCATAGCGTCGGCAGCGCGGGAAACGATGGCAGCTTGAGTGTTAGACCTTTCAGGGCGCTACCGTCCTAATTTATGGCGCGGCTGCGATACAGCGAAATGCCGCGGAGTAAATCCAGGGCGCGGGCCAGTTGATAATCGTCACGCGTCAATATGCCGGTTTTGGCCTTTTCCTTTTCTTTGTCTTTTACGTCAGCGTTTGCATCCGCGTCATTTTTTCCATCTGCTTTAGCATCTGGCTTGGCGTCCGGTTTTTTCTTGGCGCCTTGATCGTTCTTCAATGCGCCGCGTAAATCGGCCTCGCTTCGCTTCCGACCGGCCTTGATGGTTTCCACCCGCGCCGGTTCGACGAGAATATCCGGGTCAATGCCCTTGGCCTGAATGGAGCGGCCCGACGGCGTGAAGTAGCGCTGCGTCGTCAACTTCATGGCGCCGTTGGCGCCCAGGGGAATAATGGTCTGCACCGACCCCTTGCCAAACGACCGCGTGCCCATCAGCACCGCGCGTCCATGGTCCTGCAAGGCCCCGGCGACAATTTCCGACGCCGACGCTGATCCACCGTTTATAAGCACAATAATCGGTAGCCCTTCAGCCAAATCGCCCGCCTTGGCATGGAAGCGTTGGGCGTTATCGACCGTGCGTCCCCGGGTCGAGACAATTTCACCGCGTTCCAGAAATGCGTCCGACACCGCGACCGCCTGATCTAGCAGGCCTCCTGGATTGTTGCGCAAGTCGAGAATGTAACCCCGAAGCTTATCCCCGGTGTTTTCCTTGATCTTCTTGACCGTGGCGCGCAGGCCGACGTCGGTCTGTGCGCTGAAACTCGTAATACGAATATACCCGACATCATCGTCGTTTCGCGACCGGACGGATTTGATCTTTATCTTGTCGCGGATGATATCGACGTCGAAGGGCTCCTGGCCTTCACGCGCAACCGTCAGCTTGATGGGCGCCCCGACCTTGCCGCGCATCTTTTCAACGGCCTGGCTGAGCGTCAGACCCTGAACCGTCTTGCCGTCCAGATGGGTGATAAAGTCGCCCGCCTGAATGCCGCCGCGAAAGGCCGGCGTGTCGTCTATCGGAGACACCACCTTCACGAAGCCGTTCTCCATCGTAACCTCGATCCCCAAACCGCCGAACTCGCCCTTGGTTTGAACCTGCATGTCCTTGAAATGCTTCTTGTTCAAAAAGCTGGAATGCGGATCCAGGCTTGATAACATTCCCTGAATGGCGGCCTCGACAAGTTTTTCGTCCGTGACCTCTTCGACATAGTCGCCGCGCACCCGCTCGAAGACATCGCCGAAAAGCTCCAGCAACCGATAGATTTCCGATTTATCCTGTTGCGTCGCCGCCCAACCCGGAGGCGTCACGGCGAGGGCGGTCGAGAGAACGCCCACGATCAGCAAGGTTCTGCAAAAAAGTCGTTTCATCCACGCACCCTTCCGGTTCGCGCCACAATCCACGGCGCCGGATTTATCGGCTGACCGTTGTAGCGAAGTTCAATATATAGCGTCGGCTTTCC
>JABJJH010000296.1 GCA_018660965.1 Rhodospirillaceae bacterium
ACAGCGACGAATTCGTGAAAGACACGTCGGCGCCGCCCAATTCTATCGGGATGATCGGTTTGATCTCGAATTGCTGTAAAGGGCTCGCCACTATATTTCCCCGGTCATCCTTCGTTATGACCCTTGTCGGGGTCCGTTGTCTTGCCGCCAGGCTTGGAGTAGCCAGCCGCCATATCAAATCCACGTATGGTGCGAAAGACGTTCAAGAGACCGGCCGCCGCGCCCAACACAAAAAACAACACCAGAAACCAGGGTTTCGTATCCAGCCAGTTATCCAGAAGCAGCCCGATTCCAACGCCGACAATAAGCGCCGCCACGATATCGGCGCCAATTTTGAACGCGAACCCAATGCCGCTTTGACCGCTGGCTTTTCTACCCTTGTCCGACCCCTCCCCGAACGTATCGTCCCGGTGCTTTCGAGCGGCGTTAAGCCGCTTGTCCAAATCTTGTAACGACGTTGGTTTACGATCTTTCGCCATGGGACTAATCCTTGGATAAATCCTTCCGACGAGAGCTGTTCACCTCGGCTGAAAACGCGCGCACAATACTGGCGGGGTCTATTGAAGTCAAGGCGCAATGCCGCACCCGGCAATAGGGTAAAAAACGAGGAAATCCGCCACTTTTTATCACAATAGGTTAGCCTTGCCGGTGCAGGGATTCGGCCCCGTGAAGATCGACTGACACAAGCTGGCTGACCCCCTGTTCACCCATGGTGACGCCGTACAGGCGATCCATTCTCGCCATGGTGATTCGGTGGTGCGTAATGACGATAAAGCGCGTATCGCCGCCGTGGGCTATTTCGTCCAGAAGTCCACAAAACCGATCCACGTTGGCGTCATCCAGCGGCGCATCAACTTCGTCAAGCACGCAAATTGGCGCCGGATTGGTCAAAAATACCGCGAACAGAAGGGAAATCGCCGTCAACGCCTGCTCGCCACCCGAAAGCAGCGACATGATTTGCAGCTTCTTGCCGGGCGGACTGGCCATGATCTCCAACCCAGCCTCCAGCGGATCCTCAGCGTCCGTCAGCGCCAGATGCGCATGACCGCCACCGTATAGCTTGACGAATAATTCCTGAAAATGGCCGTTAACCGTGTCGAAGGCCGCCAGCAGTCGCTCCCGGCCTTCGCGGTTCAGCGCCGAAATGCCGTGTCGCAACCGGGCGATGGCGGCCAGAAGATCCTCCCGCTCGGTCTGCATCGACGTGATCTGCTGCTCAAGCTCCTCGGCTTCCGCTTCGGCGCGCAAATTGACCGGCCCCATATTGTCGCGTTCGCGCGTCAATCGTTCGAATTTTATCTCAACGGCGGCATGGTCGGGAAACGCCTCGTCCGGGTCGATTTCCGCAACCGCCAATACGGCGTCCGGCGCGCAATCCAGTCGCTCCCTGATCCGGTCCATGACAATCCGCTCGTCAGCTTCGGCCTGTTCCACATGGCCTTCTTGACGCACCCGGTCCTCGCGGGCCTCCCCCATCAGGGCTTCGGCTTCGCGCAGCGCCCGGTCGCCATTGGTCTGTCGGGTTTCACCTTCGGCCAATCTGTCGGCAGCGGCGTCGCGGCGCGCTTCCGCTTGTTCAAGGGCCTCGAACAAACGCGAACGCTGTTCAGCGAATTCTTCAGGTCGACCCGACAATCGCGCTTTTTCTTCTTCTTCCGTCGTCCGCCGGGTTTCAAGATCGTTCATACGACCACGCGCGCCCCCCGCGCGCCCGCGCCATGACTGCAATTCTCCCTCGATAGAGGATAAGCGTTGCACCCGACCGGCCGCTTCGCGCTGCACTTGATCGAAGGCGCTGCGGCATTCGGCTTGCGTCGCGCGGAGTTCGGCCAATTCGCGGCGAATTATTTCAATTTCACGGGCCTTTGCTTCGGGATCGTCCAACTCGTCCAATGCCTGGGCGGCGTTCTTCCATTGTTGTTCGGCTTCATCCAGATCACCCGTCGCCTGATGGGACGATTCGGCGAGAGCGGTCAGCCGGGACTGGGCCGCATTGGCGGCGTTCGACGCGGCGGCGTGGCGTTGGCGAGCGTCGCTTAATTTTGAAAACGCCGATTGCAGGGCCGCCTGTGCGGCGCGCCCGGATTCCTGCGCATCCACGCGGGCCTGTCTTGCTTCATCACGCGCCGCGCGGAGTGTTTCCACTGAAGGCGCTTCGGCGACATCTCGCTCCCGCAGAGCATTTAACCGGTTACGTTGTCCAAGACGGATGGCGGCCGCCGTCGGTGCCCCTGCCGTAACGGTGTAGCCATCCCAACGCCATACGGCGCCATCCAGGCCAACAAGACACTGACCCGGTTGCAGCGACATTTGCAGAGCGCCGCCTTGGTCGGAGTCGTTGACAATGCCGATTTGCGACAGGCCACGGGCGAGCGCGGGACCACCGCGCACAAACCCCGACAAGGCCTCAACGCCATCCGGCAATGGCGGCGTCGATTCGTAGGGCGGCAACGTGTTCCAGAACACCGGGGCTTTGCTGTCCACCGGGGCGTCGATGTCCTCGCCCAACGCGGCCCCAAGCGCGATTTCGTAACCCGGGTCCACTGCGACGCCTTCAATCAGCGGCGCGAAGAAATCGCCTTCCGCCGGGTCGACCAGTTCCGCCAGGGCTCGGATTTCCGCCTGTAATTCCTTGATCGCGGATTCTGCCTGTTCCGCATTCTGCCGCGCGGCGCTTTCGGCGTCCTGGGCGTTGGTCAACGTTTCGTCTTCCGCACCCGCCTGCGCCTGCGCCTGTTCGAGCGCCAATTCCGCATCCTTGATCGCTTGATCGGCGGCGACGAGTTCGGCGTCGTCCGCAACCTGAGCGGCGAGTTTGTCGCGTTCCGCCGCCATATCCGTCGCGCGGCGTTTCAAGGTTTCGATGCGGTTGCCCAATTGGTCGCGTTGACGGGCCAACGCCGTGCGGCGCCCTTCAATCTCGGCGCGCTCGGTCGAAAGGTCCCCGAGAACCCGTTCTTTCGCATCGGTGGCGGCGGTGGCGTTTTCCAGGGCCGTACGGGCCTGCGCCTTTGCTTCTTCTTCGCCCGCGCGGGCGGATGTGATCGTTTCCGATTCGCCCTGGAGCCGCTCTATCGCGGTTTCCGCATCCGTCGCCAGAGAGGTTTCCCGCTCGATATCACCCATGATCTGCGACAATCGATTGGCGTTTTCGCGTTGCGCTTCGACGAGCCGCGCTTCCTCGCGTTCCAATTCGCCGCGCGCCAGCAACAGTCGTTGCAATTCCGCCGCGGCTTCCGCTTCGTGTTGGCGAAGATCGGGCAACGCCGCCGCCGCTTCGGCCTGTACGGTCGCCGCCGTCGCCGCCGCTTCCGTGCGGGACGCAACCGCCGCTTCGGCCTGGGTTAACCGTTCCCGCGCGTCGGCCAGATTACGTTTGGCGTCTTCCCAGCGCCGGTGCAGCAGCATGGCTTCGTGCCGCCGAATTTGTTCGGACAGGCGCCGGTATCGCGCGGCTTGCCGGACTTGCCGACGCAAACTTTGATACTGGCCCTCCAACGCGCCGATGACATCCTCTAGACGCTCCAGATTGGTTTCCGCCGCGCGCAGGCGCAATTCAGCTTCATGGCGACGCGAATGCAGACCCTTGATGCCGGCGGCTTCTTCCAGCAGCGACCGCCGCTCGGTCGGTTTCGCTCCGATCAATGCGCCGATGCGCCCCTGACTGACCATGGCGGTCGAATGCGCGCCCGTCGCCAGATCGGCGAACAGCAATTGCACATCGCGGGCGCGCGTTTCCTTGCCGTTGATTCGGTAGGTTGACCCGGAGCCCCGACCGATCTTCCGGCTGACCTCGATTTCGTCCGAATCGTTAAAGGCGGCGGGCGCGTTGCGGCTGGCGTTGTCGATATGGAGCACGACTTCCGCGGAATTTCGTTGTGGACGGACGTCGGTGCCACCAAAGATGACGTCGTCCATTTCGCCGCCGCGCATGCTTTTGGCCGACGTTTCGCCCATGACCCAGCGCAAGGACTCGACGACATTGGATTTGCCGCAGCCATTGGGACCAATCACGCCGGTCATGCCGTGCTCGATCTGGAGCTCGGTAGGATCGACGAAGGATTTAAAGCCCGCTACGCGGAGTTTACTGAAATGCACCCGTTCGAAACCTTTAGGTCGCCATGGCTTTTAACGACAAGAGCGAAAGACGTGTCAGGAGAATTATTTCGAAACTTCCTTCATGACCTGCTCGAATACCTCGATTGGCTGGGCGCCGACAACCCGTTTTTGACCTTTCGG
>JABJJH010000523.1 GCA_018660965.1 Rhodospirillaceae bacterium
AAGCTGTCGAGACCAGAAATCGCGCTCAGTTCCTGGGTCAGGTGCCCAAACAACAGCGAAAGTCGTACAGGCGGCTTGCTCGGGGCACAAAACATCGACAACATGCAAGAAAGGGCATTCTACTTGGGGAATGTCGGTTTAAACTACACTATCCTATAGAAATATTTGCCGCGCAACACCTTAACCCGCCAAATGGAGGCTTTCCATCCGTTACCGACAAGCGGTAAATGCAAGCAATCCTATACTAATAAGGAATATACTTAAACACAAATCTAAATATTCGGTTAAATTCACACATCTTCGTGGCGACGCGCAAGTTGTTGCAAGAATAGAGCGGTTGCACACTGCTCCGCCAATTTGTTTGACCAATCGTTTATTTCGAAACGCCAACGTGACGGCCAACGGTGGACTGTCTTGGGTCCCGACGTTTTTCGCGGCGAGGCTGAAAAACGATAGGAATGGACAATTGACCCAACCGGGGTGATGGTTAAGTTGGGCGCGGCGACAATGGAACCTGCCTAAACGGGGCCTGTCTATTAGACGGCTATAAGGAAATCTTCTGAAATGGTTGAGCAAAGCGGCCAATCCGGTGTGGTGGACGATGCGCCGCCGCTGGAAATATACGAAGAAATTGGGAAGGCGCGTATTTCGGGCGTCGTTTACTGGATTACACTGCTTTTTGGCGGGTTCGGGATAATCGTCGCGATCAACCAGACCTTCAGTCTGAATGCGTTTGGCTATGTTCTCATCGATAATTCATATTATTATCTTTTAATCGCGGTTTTTCTTTCGCTGGCGTTTCTGATCTTTCCAGGCCGCAAGAAAGACGCCGATCACGTTCCCGTATACGATTGGGTGTTGTTCGCGACGTCCGTCGTCACGTCGCTATACCTGTCCTATCATGGCGGCGACATGGTCCTGAAGGGATGGGACATCGTGGCGCCGGTCGAGCCGACGATCGCCGCCGCCGTTATGTGCTTTCTCGCCCTGGAAGGGGTGCGCCGCGCCGGCGGCATGGTGTTGTTCGGCGTTTGTTTGGTGTTTTTCACCTTTCCGCTATGGACGGATCAGGCGCCGGGGTTCCTTTGGGGCGCCGGCAAGGGACCGGTTGAGCTTGTCCGCGCCTATGCGATGGGCTTTGAAAGCATCGTCGGCATGCCGATGCGGGTCGCGGGAAACATTCTGATCGGTTTTCTGGTTTTCGGCGCCGCGCTGGTGGTCACGGGGGGTGGAGAATTCTTCATGAATTTCGCCTCCGCCTTGCTTGGTAAGACCAGGGGCGGCCCCGCCAAGGTCGCCATTCTATCGAGCGGATTTTTCGGATCGTTGAGCGGCAGCGTCATTTCCAACGTGGTCACCACCGGGCAATTAACGATCCCGACCATGAAGCGGGCGGGGTATACGCCGGCATACGCGGCCTCGGTGGAGGCCTGTGCGTCCACGGGCGGGACCTTGATGCCCCCGGTCATGGGGGCGGTCGCCTTTCTGATGGCTGAATTCCTGAATATTCCGTATCGCGACATCGTGATCGCCGCGGCTGTTCCGTCGTTCCTTTTTTATCTGGCGCTGGTCCTGCAAGTGGATTGCTACGCCGCCGTGAAAGGGCTGAAGGGCCAACCCGCCTCCGAAATTCCATCCTTGTGGAAAACCTTGAAGGACGGCTGGTTTTATCTGTTTAGCCTGCTTTTGCTGGTTTACCTCCTCGTGTACGCGCGGTTGGAGTTGTATGCGCCGTATTACACGACGGTTGTTTTGTTGGTGTCCGCGACGATTTTCCGGAAAAAGGAACGCCGGTTTAATTTTAAAAAGTTCAAGGAACTCGTCATCGAATCGACCTCGATCATCGCCAGCATCATCGCGATTCTGGCGGGCATTGGCGTCATCGTCGGCTCGCTGGCGTTCACCGGCGTGGGCGGGGCCTTTTCACGAGAGCTGCTCGGGATCGCGGAGGGTAGCCTCGCGTTGCTGCTCGTCATGGGGGCGTTGACGAGCTTCCTGTTGGGCATGGGGGTTACGGTCAGCGCCTGTTACATCTTTCTGGCGATCGTCCTGGGGCCGGCGTTGATCGAGTTTGGCCTGGATCCAGTCGCCAGCCATTTGTTCATCCTCTATTGGGGCATGATGTCCTACATCACGCCGCCGGTCGCGTTGGCGGCGGTGGCGGCGGCGGTGATCGCGCGATCCGGAGCCATGGAAACCGCGTTTCTGGCGATGCGGCTGGGCTCCATCAAATTCATCCTGCCGTTCATCATTGTGCTGACCCCATCGTTAATCATGCGCGGCGAGCCCGACGCCATCGTGGTGTCCATATCGGCGTGCGTCCTGGCGGTCCTGTTCATGGCCGGCGGATTTGAAGGGTACCTCTACGGCGTCGGAAAAATTGACTGGCCCTCGCGAATTGCGCTGCTCGTCGCGGCCGCCGGGTTCATATACCCCGATAAGGCCAGCTATGTATTCGGCGCCGTGGTGGTCGCGGTGACGTATGGCGCGAACATTGTTCTGGCGCGCGCACGGAGGCAAAGGGGTGAATGATCAAAGCTGTGCCTTACTGATGCGAGCTGAAAACATTCGTCTCAGCGTCCTGGATCAGTCGCCCATACGGCAAGGCGGCACACCCGCCGACGCGCTGTCTGAAACGATCCGCCTTGCGCAATACGCCGAACAGCTCGGCTATCACCGCTATTGGCTGGCCGAACATCATGGCACGCCGAGTCTGGCGGGCGCGTCGCCGGAAATTATGGTGACCCGCGTGGCGGCGGCGACGAATTCCATCCGGGTCGGTTCCGGCGGCGTCATGCTGAGCCATTACAGCCCCTACAAGGTGGCGGAAAATTTCCAACTACTGGAAACCATGTTTCCCGGCCGCATCGACCTGGGGATCGGGCGGGCGCCGGGCAGCGACCAACGCACCAATCAGGCGCTGGCCTACGGGTCGCAAATCGGCATCGAATATTTCCCCAACAAGATCGCCGACCTGGCCGCCTTCCAGCACGACACCCTGACCGCCGATCACAGTTTCGCCGGCGTCAAGGCGACACCGGCCACGACGGGACATCCGCCATTGTGGTTGCTTGGGTCCAGTGATTACAGCGCCGCCTACGCCGCGCATTTCGGCAACGCGTTTTCTTTCGCGCATTTCATCACCGCCCATGGCGGCGACATGATCGTGAAAGCCTACCGGGACCAATTCAAGCCATCCGACATGCTGCGCGAACCCAAGGCCAATCTCGGCGTGTTCATCCTGTGCGCCGACACCGAAGAGCAGGCCCGGCGTTTGGCGTCGAGCCGCGAACTCGCCCGGCTCTGGCGCGACCGGGGCCGGACTGTCCCCCTGCCGCCTGTTGAAGAAGCGATGGCCTACGAATACACCGACGCGGAACGCCGCCACCTGATGCATTACCGGGACCGCAACATCATCGGGACGCCGGAACAGGTCCGCGAACAACTGGTCGAATTGTCCACGCGATATGGCCTTGATGAGTTTGTTGTTCTAACAATCTGTTACGACTTCGCGGACCGGGTTCGGTCCTACGCGCTTCTCGCCGAGGCCTTCGACCTGAAACCTCAAAATTAACCCGACAATAAAGGCGCACACATCATGGCATGGGACCCTGGACAATATCTCGCCTTCGCCGGACCGCGCATGCAGCCCGCCGTCGATCTTCTTGCGCGGGTTCATTCCGAAAACCCGGCGACCATCGTCGATCTTGGCTGCGGGCCGGGGAACATCACCCCGATGCTGCAACAACGCTGGCCTGACGCCACAATCACCGGCGTCGATAATTCCGACGAAATGCTGGCGCGCGCCAGGGACGCCGTGCCCGGCGTGGACTTCATCAACCAGGACATCTTCACCTGGGAGCCCGCGCAAAAATTCGACCTGTTGTTTTCCAACGCGGCGCTGCAATGGGTGAAAGGCCACGACGTCCTGTTTCCCAAAGTCATGAGCCTTGTCGCGCCCGGCGGCGTGGCGGCGATCCAGATACCGCGCAATTTCGAAGCTCCGTCGCATACCCTGATGACCGACGTCATCAATGCGGGCCCGTGGCGCGAGTTGCTGACGCCGGTTCGGCATGACGTCCCGACCCAGCGCCCGGAATATTATTATGATCTGCTGTCGCCCCTGGTGAAGACGCTCGACATCTGGGAAACCGAATATTTGCAGATTCTGGACGGGGAAAACCCGGTCGCCGAATACACCAAGGGATCCTGGCTGATGCGCTTCCTGTCGTATCTGGACGAACCGTGGAAAAGCGAATTCGAAACCGACTATCGCGCACGCGTCCTGAAGGCCTATCCGCAACGCGCCGACGGCAAGACCTTGTTTCCCTTCCGCCGACAATTCATCCTCGCGACCCTGTAGATCAACGACCTAAACTAAGGATATACCATGAAACTCCTGGTGCTCGAAGGCGACGGTATCGGCCCTGAAATCACGGCGGCGACGGTGCGCGCCGTTGGCGCAATGAACCACCGCTTCAATCTGGGGCTGGAACTGGAAACCGCGGATTCGGGACTTGTCAGTCTGGAAAAGCACGGGACGACCCTCACCGAAGCGGTGCAGGAACAGGCCCGCGCCGCCGACGGGGTGATCCTGGGGCCATGCGACACCGTCGTCTATCCCGACGTTAACGACGGCGGCATCAATCCATCCTCCTGGTTCCGCAAGAATTTCGATCTCTACGCCAACATGCGCCCGTCCCGCGCGCGCAAGGGCGCCCCCGCCAAGGCGCCCGACATCGATCTGGTGATCGCGCGGGAAAACACCGAAGGCTTCTACGCCGACCGGTCAATGTTCGCGGGCAGCGGCGAATTCATGCCGACCAAAGACGTCGCGCTGGCGGTTCGCAAGATCACGCGGGAAGGGTCGCGGCGCATCGCCGACGCTGGTTGCAAACTCGCCATGCAGCGCCGGAAAAAATTATGCATTGTCCATAAACGCAATGTCTTCCGCATGTCCGACGGTATGTTCCATGACGTCGCGCAAGAAGTCGCGGCGGGTTATGACGGTCTGGAAGTCGAGGACGTCATCGTCGACGCCATGGCCGCGCTGTTGATCCGCCGTCCGGAATCCTTCGACGTGGTCGTGACCACGAATATGTATGGCGACATCCTGTCCGACCTCGCCGCCGAACTGTCCGGCGGCCTGGGATTGGGCCCGTCAATCAACGCGGGCGACGACCGCGCCATAGCACAAGCCGCGCATGGTTCCGCCCCGGACATCGCGGGTCAAAACATCGCCAACCCAATCGCGCTGATGTTGTCGGCGGGCATGTTGATCAACTGGCTGGGCGAACGCCATGACCGGCCCGACTTGGTCGAAGCGGCGAGGCGACTAGACGAGGCCGTCGACGCGCAACTGGCGGAAGGAACCGCCGTGACGCCCGATCTTGGCGGCGCCCTCGGCACGGACGCCTTCGGCGAGGCGATCGCCAAGCGCATCGCCGGTTAGTCCCGCCCCTGCCCCCCTGGAGCTTAACCGGACTTAACCGCCCATGGTTTTCGGCAGGATCAACTTCGCCGCGACGAACTTCACCTTGTCGTCGACGCTGTCGAGGGATTTGAGGCGCACGTCTTTCAACACCTGACCCGCCGTCGTTTCCGACCAGAACCAGCGATCCACGTCACCGCTGGACTTTTGGCCGGGCTGCGCCGTGGCGGCTTCACTGTAATACGACACCAGATCGGCGCAGGCGTCCTTCAACGCCAATCCCAAAGGTTGATCGGGATCGGGGCTTTCCGTGGGTTCCTTATCCAGAAACGATGCGACGAATTGCGCAGCGTCGTGAATGTCGAGCGGGCTGACGCCGACCCTAGTCCGACCGCGTTGATCGAGCGACACCTGATACCATGGCGCCAACGTATCGAGTTCGCGCGCCATCACCGCCGCCGGACTGTCCGCGTCAGCTGATGCGAGCGCCGGGAAACTGACCGGGCACACCCAGCTTGTCTCTTCCTCGGCCTTGGGCCCCGGTGCATCGTCGGGGAAATCCTCCAGCACGACCGGGCCAGCGCCGGACCCTAGCAAATCCAGCGCCGCATTCAGCACACGGCGTTGAAACGCCGCTTCGTTCGGCGCGCCCAGCGGACGGCCCAGTTCAAACGGCACCCACAGCGCCCGCGGCGCGCGGATCGCTTCGGCGTGTTCACGCACCAACGCGATCACCACCGTCGCAATACCTTCTTCTTCGAAAAAATGAGCAAGCCCGCACACGGCGCGCGTACAGTTGGGTCAGACCGGCGTCAGGATGACCGCGTTGACGTTGTCTTCCTTTAACATGCCCGCCAGCTCGCGCGCCTTGGGTTCCAGCATCGCCGGGTCCGTCGCGCCCATGAACGAATAATGATAGGCCGCGACCGAACCGATCTCGCCATCATCGGCCATTTCCTTCAGACGGTCTAGCGGCAACACCACGTTCACGTCGTCCTGAAATCCGGTGCGGTCGAAATTGACGGACACATGGTTCATCAGGATATCGGCGCCATCGGTGGCGGCGGGAATGACCCGGTAATCGGCCCCCGCACCCATGCGGAACGGCTGTTCGCCGCGCAGGTTCAACCCCGCCGTGGTGACTAACGCCACCCGGCGTTGCGACGCGGGCGGGCCATCGACCCAGGGCGTCGTATCATATGTCGGCAGAGGCAGGTTATTAAGATGCGCCTGCTCTGATTCAACTAAATCGGCCATTCGCGCCATGTAAAGTTCCCTCCCGTTGTGCGTATTTCTTAGACCATGAACCCCATGGGTGGACAAGGCGGCCCGATTGCATGACGCTGGGTTTCCCGAACACATTATCGAGAGCAGCCCCTATGACGACCTATAGGACGACCTATCGGCAACTGCCCGGCGACGGCGAAGTCTTCCTCGACCATTCCGGTCATTTCGTGCCCGACATGGACGCAGCCTCGGCGGCGCTGGAACGCATGGGGTTCATCATGACGCCCTATACGATGCACACCATGACAACCGCGCCGGGTGAAGAGCCACGCCCGTCCGGCACGGCGAACCGGTGCATCATGCTGCGCGAAGGCTACCTCGAAATCCTTTGCGCGGTCGGCGACGCCCCGCTGGCGCAACAGCTAAACGCCGCCGTCGCGCGCTATGCGGGGCTGCATCTGCTCGCCTTTACTTGCGCCGACGCGACCACCGAACACGCCCGGCTCACCAACGCCGGGTTCGCCATGCAGCCGCTGGTTAATCTGACCCGAACCGTGGAGGACGGCACGTTGCGGTTTTCCGTGGTGCGGCTGGAGCCGGGCCAGATGCCGGAAGGCCGCACCCAGTTTCTGCAACACGACACGCCCGACTTGTTGTGGCGCGAGGACCTGATGAACCACCCCAACGGCATCGTCGCCGTCGCCGACGTGGCGATGGCCAGCGCCGACCCCAATGAGACGGCGCAACGCTTCGAACGCTTTTTGGGCCGGGCGCCGAAACGACATTCGGTTGGCGGCGTTTCCGGTGGTTGGCGTTTCGAACTTGACCGCGCCAGTTTCACTATCCTGGGGGCCGACGGATTAACCGCGGCGTTGCCGGGGATCGACATTCCCGACCTGCCCTTCGTCGCCGCCTTCGCAATGCGGACCAACGATCTGGACGCGACCGCCGCCTATCTGACCGGAGCCGGGCTCAACCCCCAAGCCATGGCGCCCGGGGTATTGCGCCTGGAACGGGATCCAGCGTTGGGATCGACCATGATCATCACGGACGCCGCTTCGCGCGCGCCCTGGCTGAGCTAACCGGCTCGCCTTAATGCATCTGGGGGGCTTTCAGCAGATCCGCCCGATTGACCGAATGAATGCTGATTTCCAACTGATCCTCGTCGCGAATCAGGTTTAGCGGCACATCGACGCCCGCTTCGCCCAACGCCCAAACGGCGCGGAACAAATCGGCCAGTTCCGCCACCGGAGCCCCGTTGACGCCGACGACGAAATCACCGACCCGAACGTCAGCCGTCTTCGCCGGACCGCCATCGACGATACCCGCCACGACCAGCTTGTCGTCCATTTCGGTGGCCAGCATGCCGAGCCACGGCCGCGCCGGTTTTTGCACCCGGCCGAATTTTTGCAATTCCGGCAGAATCGGTTTCAGCAGATCAATCGGCACAATCATGTTGCAGTCCATCGAGTCGCCGCCGGACACCTGCTGCACAAACAACGAACCGATGCCCAGCAATTTCCCGTCGTCGCCGATCAGCCCGGCGCCGCCCCAGGTGGGGTGCGGCGGGGCGGTGAAGATGGCCTCGTCCAGGACGTATTCCCAATACCCGGCGAATTCGCGTTTCGACGTTATCTTGGCCTTGATTGCGTTTTCCCGTCCCCCGGCGCCCGCCAGAATGACGTTGTCGCCTTTGACGAGATCACCGGAATCGCCCAATTCCAGATGCGGTAAATCCAGCGAACCCAACGCCTGGATCAAGCCGAACCCGGTCTCCTGATCGAAGCCAAGTGGGTATCCCGCCGTGGCCCGCCCGCGACCATCCACCAACCAGACCGATTCGGCTTCCGTGACCAGATATCCGATGGTCAGGATCAAGCCTTTTTCACTAATGACGACGCCGTGTCCGACCCGTTCCGGGCCCAGAGTGCGCGCGGTCAACGCATCTTCGGGGATCGTTGAGCGCACGGAAACGATGGACATCAACGCTTTGTCCAGGTCGAATAAATAATCCTCGGGTTTTGGCTGATCGCTCCGCGGTATTTCCCGTGGTTCTCTCGACGGCATGGCGCCACTCCAATCTCGTTTTCGTAACTCGCATTATAACATGGTGAGCCGAAATTACGATTTCATCCTTAAAATTTGCCTAAAATCAGACTTAATCGTCGATATAAGGCAATGTCTGCCCACGTTGCGCCTCGAACCGTTCGATTTGCGCTTCATAGTTCAGGGTCAATTCAATTTCGTCGAGGCCTTTCAACAATCGCTCCCGGTTGAATTCGGGTATCGAAAATGAATGCGTGTCGCCATTCGGCGCGGTGACGGTGTTGGTTTCCAGATCGACCGTAATTTCCGCGCCCGGGTCGGCGTGTAGCTGCGCGCGCAGATCGGCGCAGACCGCTTCGTCCAGTCGGACCGGCACCATGCCGTTATTCATTTCATTGTTGAAGTGTATGTCGCCGAAACTGGGCGCGATGACGCTGAAAAACCCATTGTCGACCAGAGCCCAGGCAGCGCCTTCACGCGACGACCCGCAGCCGAAATTCCGGTCCGCGACAATAATCGACGCATCGGCGTAAATTTCCTTGTTAAAGATGAAGTCGGGGTTCAGTTCCCCGTCCTCGTCGCGCCGGACGCGGTGAAACAACAAGCCATCATACCCGTCCGTGCGCATGATGGAGAGAAACGGCGCGGGAATGATCTGGTCGGTATCGACATTGATCGAATCGAACGGGACGGCCTTACCGGTTAATTTTGTGAATTTTTCCATGTTAAATCCTCCCTATTTAGCCATCAAATCACGAACATCGGCGAAGCTTCCCGTTACCGCCGCCGCCGCCGCCATGGCCGGGCCGACCAGATGGGTGCGCCCGCCTTCGCCCTGACGGCCCATGAAGTTGCGGTTGGATGTGGACGCGCTGCGTTGCCCCGGTTGCAGAAGATCGCCGTTCATGCCCACGCACATGGAACAGGTGGGCTCGCCCCAAAACATACCGGCGTCGGTGAAAATCTTGTCCAGCCCCTC
>JABJJH010000598.1 GCA_018660965.1 Rhodospirillaceae bacterium
CGCCTCAATCGCAGCAGCATCCTTAGGCGTCTTCGCAACAACAGGCGCTTCAATTTTGGCGGGCGCCTTCACGATGGAAGCGACCGGCGCCACGGGAGCTTCCAAGGCCACCTTTACCGGGGGAGGTGACGATCCTTCCGTCGATTTAGCAGGAACGGGTGAAATTTTCGTCTTTTCAACGGGGGACGGTTGATCTGCATTCGGCGGCGCAGCGATTTGTTCGGACGAGGCCACATCCGGCGTTTTCTCAGGCGCGACCGATCCTTGGCCCGACGTGGCGTCGACGGGGTCCGACGTGGCGTCGACGGGGTCCGGCGTGGCGTCGGCAGTGTCAGTCTCGACCAGGCTTTCCAATGACTCAGGCAACACCGGTACGATTTCCGCCAGAGAACGATCTTGCGACGACATGTAAATCCACGCGCCATAAACAAGCGCCGCGAAAATAATCGCAATCAGGATCAGCGCCCCGCCTGGCGTCCGTCCTTCAGGCATCGGAGAGGGAAACACAAGTCGCGTTTTGTCATCCAACTCCGCCGTTTCAGCCTTGAACCTTGAAACGATGGCGCTCGAATCAAGATCAAGATAGTCCGCATAGGCGCGCACAAAACCAACAGCATACGTGTGCCCTGGCAGATCGCTGTCGCGACCTTCCTCAATTGCTTCAAGGTAAACTCGCCTAATTTTTAAATAATCAGCAACCTCGTCAAGTTCGAGGTCAGACTGTTCGCGGGCGGACCGCAACTGTTCTGCAACCGTCAATTCAACCAAAGGCTCACTGTCCAATGACGCAATATCCGTGTCCGATCGTCCGGCTCCACGGGCCTGCTTTAAATTCAACATCCATCTCGCCTCGCGCTTGCGGCGCGTGATCCTGTCAAATGATCAAAAAAAACGGGTCGCCTGACACCCGCACTATTAATTCATCAATCTAAATCATAACGTCTCTAATTGTATTTGAAACAATAACCATTCGCAATAATAAAACTTCGCATTGACTTCCGAATAGTTAGCTTAAAGACAGAATAACTTTTACACATTTCAGCCGTATCTTGTCCGATACTATCAAGGCCGGGTGAATTTCGATTTAAAACATCGTTTCTCTGGATTGGTCTACTAGTGCTCAACCGAAACGGATGGTTCCCATTCGATTCGGTTGCGCCACTAAATTAATATGTTGGTGGTCTGATTCACGAATCTCTTGGTTAGTCCTGATCTAGACCATAAGCAGTGTGTAGCGCGCGTAGGGCTAGTTCGGTGTATTCTTCGGCGATAAGAATACTGATTTTGATTTCCGACGTCGAAATAACCTGAATATTGATGCCTTTTTCAGCCAACGCGCCGAACATCTGTTTCGCGACCCCGGCGTGCGATCGCATCCCCACGCCAATGACCGAAATTTTCACGACATTGTCGTCAAGGTCGATGGATCGGTAATTTATGGTTTCGCCGATCTCGTCCAACAAGGCCGAAGCCCGGTCGAAATCCGACTTCCCCACCGTAAACGTCATGTCCGTCCGGCCGCTTTCAGCAGAAATGTTCTGGACAATCATATCCACATTGATGCCCGCATCCGACAGTGGTCCGAATATGCCAACGGCGATTCCAGGGCGATCTTCAACCCCGACAATAGTGATTTTCGCTTCGTCCCGCGAATAGGCGATTCCACTTACAACCTGCTGTTCCACGATCTCATCCTCGTCCACAACGAGCGTCCCGGGCGCGTCCTCGAACGTTGAACGCACTTGAAGCCGGACGCCCTGATTCATCGCCAATTCAACGGCGCGCGTCTGTAACACCTTGGCGCCTTGCGACGCCATTTCGAGCATTTCTTCGTATGTTATGCGCGTTAGCTTGCGCGCCTTGGGCACAATGCGCGGGTCGGTGGTGTATACGCCATCGACATCGGTATAAATATCGCACCGATCCGCGTTCAGCGCCGCCGCCAGCGCCACCGCGCTGGTGTCGCTGCCTCCCCGACCCAGGGTCGTAATGCGATTTTGGGGGGACAGGCCCTGAAACCCGGCCACGACCGCGACTTGCCCTTCTCCGAACCGCTCGATCAATTTCGCCGTCTCGATTTCCTTGATGCGCGCCTTGCCGTGCATGTCGTCGGTTCGGATCGGCAATTGCCACGCCGCCCAGGACCGCGCCGGCACGCCTATATTTTGTAACGCCAGCGCCAACAGGCCGGCGGTCACCTGTTCGCCGGTGGAGACGATGGCGTCGTATTCCCTGGTGTCATGCAAACGGCTGATGGCGTTTACGTTTTCAACCAAACCGTTCGTTATGCCCGCCATGGCCGAGGGCACGACCGTGACCTCGTTACCGCGATCATATTCCGCCTTCACCAAGGTGGCGACATGCCGAATGCGGTCAAGGTCCCCGACCGAAGTTCCACCGAATTTTTGCACGATCCGCGCCATGCCGTTTGTCCACGCTCCACCACGAAATCAA
>JABJJH010000524.1 GCA_018660965.1 Rhodospirillaceae bacterium
CAGTACGGCGGACGTCGTGGTCGCGGCGACCCCGGTCGATATCGCCGCCATTCTGGATTTGAACAAACCGGTCGTGCGCGCGCGTTATGACTACGCTGACAGGGGCGATACATCGCTGGGTTCTATCGTCGACCGGTTTCTCGACGAAAGGAGTCTTTGATGCTGGTCGTGGCGGCCTTGGGCGGCAACGCCTTGATGAAACGCGGTGAGGCGCCGGAAGCCGCCGTGATGCAGCGGAATATCACCATCGCCGCCAGCGCCATCGCCGAAATTGCGCGCTTCCATGACGTTGTCGTGACGCACGGCAATGGACCGCAAATCGGCCTGTTAGCCCTTCAAGCCGAATCCTATGACGCCGTGGCGCCATATCCACTCGACGTGCTGGGCGCGGAAAGCGAAGGCATGATCGGTTATCTGATCGACCGGGAATTGCAGAACCAATTGCGCAATCGTGAGGTCGCCACACTGTTGACCCAGGTCGAAGTCGATATCGACGATCCGGCGTTCCAGACTCCGACGAAGCCGATTGGCCGCGTATACGGCGAAGAAACCGCACGCAAACTCGCCCAGGAACGCGGCTGGACCATTGCGCCGGACGGGGCCGGTTATCGCCGCGTCGTGCCTTCGCCCCAGCCGCGCAGAATCGTTGAAACGACGGCCATTCGCTTGTTGTTGGACGCTGGCGTCATCGTGGTTTGCACGGGCGGCGGCGGCATTCCCGTCGCGATTTCCAACGGCGGCTTCGTGCGCGGCGTGGAAGCGGTCGTTGATAAGGATTTGTCGTCGGCGCTGCTGGCCCGCGCGCTCGGCGCCGATGCGCTGTTACTGTTAACCGACATCGACGGCGTTTACGAAACCTGGCCCGGCGAACATGCACGCCGTATCGTAACAGGCTCCCCCGCCGCCCTGTCGGCAATGCAATTCGCCCCCGGCACGATGGGGCCAAAGGTCGAGGCGGCGTGCGCATTCGCGTCCAATTCCAACGGATTCGCGGCGATAGGTCATGTTGGTCTGGCGTCGAGAATTCTCGCGGGCGAAACCGGAACCCGCATCGACGCCAACGCCGGACCAATTGTGTGGGCGTAGTCAGGGTCCTTGCGAAACAAGTGTCACGGTTGGAAATTCGTGTTATCGAATTCCCAGACATTAAGTACTTCAACCGAATGATCCCCACCTAATTCAATGAACCTTTTTCAATGACGGGCACCCAATCAATCTACCAGCGTGGCCTCGACCGGCCCGTTGCGGGACCCAATCGACGCGGCGACAAACGCGTCGCCGTTATCGGCGCGGGCGCGTGCGGCGTGTGCGCGGCCAAGTACTTGCTGGACTCCGGCTTCGATGTGACCGTGTTCGAAATCGGGTCCCAGATCGGCGGCATGTGGTGTTACGAGAACGACAACAATCGATCCTCGGCGTACAGGACGCTGCACATCAACACCTCGCGCGGGGTCACGCGGTTCAGCGATCTGGACTTCGACGCCGACACTCAACCCTTCCCCGATCATTTCGACATGCACCGTTATCTCGTCGCCTATGCGGATCATTTCGGGGTCACGCCGCATATCCGCTTTCAATGCCCGGTCGCGAAGGTCGAACCATTGAACGAGGGCGACAATGAAGCCGGTAAATGGGCGCTGACGCTGGAAGACGGCGAGCGGGAGGTGTTCGATTCCGTTATCGTCGCGACGGGGCACCTGACCAAGCCGCTCCATGTCCCGGAATTCCAGAAGTTCAGCGGTGAATATCTGCATTCCCACGACTACAAGGTTCCGGAACCCTATGTGGGCAAACGCATTTGCGTCGTCGGCGTCGGCAACAGCGCGTGTGATATCGTCAGCGACGTTTGTGTGACATCGCCGCGATGCGTCCTCGTCGCGCGGTCCGGCGTTATCGTCCTGCCCAAACTCATGTTCGGACGCGCCTTCACCGACATCACCGCGAAAATCCAACGCCCCTGGATTCCGCGCAAGGTGCGGCAACGCATCACGCGCTTTCTCGCCTGGCTCACACATGGCGACATGCGAAAACTGGGCTTCAAGGATGTCGGCGAAGCCACGCATGTAACCTCCAACGCCACCGTGGTCACCGATATCGCCTACCGCCGCATCGACGTGAAGCAGGGTATTGAGCGGGTCGACGGAAAAACGATCCATTTTGCCGATGGAACCGAAGAAGACTTCGACGTCCTGATCGCCGCGACCGGGTATGAAATCGACCTCGACTTCATGCCGAAGGACATCCTCGCGGTCGAGGACAACAAGCTGGATTTGTACATGCGCATGGTCCCGCCGGGGTTGCCGGGCCTGTATTTCATGGGATTTTTCAATACCGACACCGCGCTCAACATGGTGTTCGAACATCAGGCGCGATGGTTGCGCGAAGTCCTGCTGGGCAACGCCACCCTGCCCCCGGACGCCGACATGCGCCAGGCCGCCGCCGACCGCGCGGCATGGTACGCCAGCCGCTACAAACACACCCCGCGCCACACCATCGAAGAAGAACATGTGCGCTATCTGGGCGATTTGAAACGGGCCCTAAAGGCCATGTTGTAAGACGCAATTTTACGGAGGCTGAAAATGACAACACCAAAAGTCACCACGGTTCGCTTGCAGCGCATGGCGCGCGCCTATCGGCAATCCGGCGCGTTGATGGCCGCCGTCGAGCTGGGTCTGTTCACGGCGGTGGCGAATGGCGCCAGGGACCGGAACGCGGTCGCCGAACGGCTTGGCGTCACCGAATTAAACGCCGACCGGATTGTGACATACTGCCTGGGGGCGGGATTGCTGGAACAGATAGACGGCGCGCTGAAAAACGCGCCCGACGTCGAACGCTTCCTCGTGCAGGACAAGACCGCCTATGCCGGGGACTGGATGTTGTTCACCAAACCGGACTGGAACGAATGGGGCGTCTTGGCCGAGCATTTGAAGAACACCGACGACCCGGTGGTGCTGGGCGCCTATGCGGAATGGACCGTGGACGACGCACGCAAATACCACAGCGCCACCTACGCCATCGGCATGGGCGCGGGCAGCCGCTTCGTCAAGCTGGTCGATCTGTCGGCGCGCAACAAGATCATCGATATCGGCGGCGGGTCGGGCGCCTATTGCATCAACGCCGCCAAGGCGCATCCACATATCAAGGCGGTGGTGCTGGATTTGCCGCCGGTGGTCGAAGTGGCGCGCGAATTCATCGCCGCGAACGGCGTCTCCGCCCAGGTCGAGGCGCAAGCCTGCGATTTCACCAGGGACCCCTTCCCCGACGGCGCCGACGTTGCGATCATGGCGAGCAACCAGTCGCTATACGGCGGCGACTTTATCCGCGAGGTCTTGCGCAAGGCCTTCGCGGCGCTGGAGCCGGGCGGCGAAATGCACTTCATCGGCCATCTGCTCAACGCCGAACGCACGGGGCCCGCCGAAACGGCGACCTGGGCGCTCGACCAGGCCATCAAGCACGGCACCGGCCACGCGCATTCGGTCGCCGACATTCGCCGCTATTTCGAGGATGCAGGGTTTAGCGAAATCTGGGACGGCGACTTTCTACCCAATATGCTGGAATGGGTGCGCGCCGTGAAGCCTGCGTGACGTTACTTCTAAAGGAACCATGAGTATGAGTGAAATTTTCAAGACCGCCGCCATCCAGGCCGCTGGCGTACGCGCGGACCATCCGATGGCGGGTGTGTTGTCCATGCGCGCCGACATTTTTACGATGACCGATCAAGCGCAAAGCGCGGCGTTGACGCCAGATGCACCGGGTGGGTTGTCGCATGGGGAACGCGCGGCGCTGGCCTGCCGCATGTGCCGGTTGAATCGGGAAGACGGCCTGTCGGCGCATTTCGAAGCCTTGATGAAACAAGCTGACGCGCCGGAAGAGGTCGCGCAAATTGCCGACACATCCTACCCAGGCGGCGATGCCGGCGCCGACAAACGCCTCGACGCCATCATCCGGCATACCGATCTGGCGACCCGTGATGCGAAATCGGTCACCGGCGGCGATATCGCGGCGCTCGCCGCCGCCGGAATCTCCGAAGACGATATCGTGCGTCTGTCCCAATTGATCGCGTTCGTGAACTATCAAGTGCGGCTGGTCATCGGCTTACGGCTTATGGGGGATTTATCATGAGCGACCCTATTCACGACTTCACGACCACGGTCCCGGTTTGGAAACCGCGGGTGGCGCCGATTGATTTGGACAGCGCCACAGCGGAACAACGCGACGCGCTGAAGGTGACGCCGTCGAACACGAAGATTTCCGATTACGTGCTGGTCCTGGCGCGCGACAGCGAGACATTGCGGGAACGCACGCCGCTGTTCAACGCCATCATGTACAACCGGGGCGGATTGTCCCGCGCCGAGCGCGAGCTTGGGGCCGTCGGCGCCTCGGTCGTCAACCGCTGCGTCTACTGCGCCGCGGTGCATGCGAGCCGGTACAACACGCTCGCCAAGGACACGGCCGTCATCGAACGGATTTTCTCCGATGGCGAGGACGCCGCCCTGCTCGACCCGCGCCTGAGCGCTATTTTCAATTTCGCCGTCAAACTATCGAAAAGCCCGCCGGAGGTGACGAAGGCGGACATGGGCACCTTGACCGCCGCCGGACTACAGCCAGATGAAATTCTTGATTTGATCCTGTCGGCGGCCCTGTTCGGGTGGGCGAATCGCCTCATGCACACGCTGGGCGACCCGGTCGAACGCGCGGATTAGCCCACGTTTGTCGGCTGGATTTCGACCCATCCGGTGTTGTAGGTCGTCGCGCCGCTGGGGGCGGATATGTCGGCGGTCACCGTGTTGGGGCAGCCGCCGGTGTCCACGCCGTCCGCGCCGGGGGTGAACCAGGCGCCGTCCTTCATCGCCGATACGCCGGGCGCGATATCGTCGGTTACGTGCGCGGGCATGACAACCGCGCCATAGTCGTTGAATATCCGCACCATTTCACCGTAGCGAATGCCGCGCGTTTGCGCGTCCGCCGTATTCATCCACACCGAATCCGGATCGACCTTGCCGAGCTTTTCCTGATTGCCATGAATGGAGTGCGTCCGCGCGCGGGATTTTGAGCTGCACATGGCGAGCGGAAACCGGGAATCGTCCTTGATATGCGGAATCCAGGTCGGGATCGGCGGGACCTCCCCCAGACCGTAGGGATTTGGATTTTCGGCCAGGGTCGTCGAATACAGTTCGATCTTGCCGGACGGGGTGGAAAACTGGTGCGTGTCCGGATCGCGAATTTCCTTGGCG
>JABJJH010000527.1 GCA_018660965.1 Rhodospirillaceae bacterium
ATCGTTGGTTGCGGCAATCAGGCGGGTGAGGATAGCCGTTGCGTGGCGCGCCATGCGGGGTTGATCGCGGGACTGCCGATTGAAGTGCCCGGTCAGGTCATTCAACGCAATTGCGCCAGCGGGTTGAGCGCGATCATCAGCGCGGCCCACGCCACCACGGTCGGCGAAGGCGATCTGTTCATCGCGGGCGGCGTCGAAAGCATGACGCGGGCCCCGACCGTTGTCGGCAAATCGGAATCGGCCTACAGCAATAAAATCGACGCGTATGATTCCGCGCTTGGCGACCGGTTTCCGAACAAGCCGTTGAAAAAGGAAATCGGTTCGGAATCGATGCCGGAAACCGCCGATAACATCGCCAAGGACTATCAAATCTCCCGGGAAGAGGCCGATATCTTCGCGCTGGCGTCGCAAATGAAATACCAGGAAGGCAAGAAGGCCGGGTTTTTCGACGATGAAATTACACCGGTGATCATCCCCGCCGGACGCCGTACACCTGAAATAATCATCGCCGAGGACGAACACCCCCGCGCGAACACGGATATGGCGGGTCTCGCCAAGTTGCGGCCGCTGTTTGAAGGCGGCGTCACGACGGCGGGCAATGCATCGGGCATCAATGACGGCGCCGTGGCGACCATCGTCGGCAGCCTCGCGGCGGGCGAAAGGGCGGGTGCGAAGCCGATAGCGCGCATTCTGTCCAGCGCATCGGCGGGCGTGCCGCCGCGCATCATGGGCATCGGCCCGGTTCCGGCGTCGCAAAAGGCGTTGGAGCGCGCCGGATTGACCCTGGCGGACATGGACGTCATCGAAATTAACGAAGCCTTCGCCGCTCAGGTGCTGGGTTGCCTCAAGGGCCTCGGTCTGTCCGCCGACGATAGCCGTGTGAACATGCATGGCGGCGCCATCACCATGGGGCATCCCTTGGGCGCGTCCGGTCCGCGCATCGCGTTGACAGCCGCGCGGCAGCTGGAACGCACGGGCGGTCGTTACGCGCTGGCGACGTTGTGCGTCGGCATTGGTCAGGGCACAGCAATCGTGATCGAGCGCTGCGCCGGATGAGCGACAGCGTTCCGTCCTTTGTATGGGAAGATCCGCTCCTGCTGGAAGACCAGCTGAGCGAGGAAGAGCGGTTGATACGGGATTCGGCGAAGGATTTCGCCCGGACCGAGTTGACGCCGCTCATCCTCGAGTGGAACCGAAACGAAACCTTCGACCCCGAAATCATGAAAGAATTCGGGAAGTTGGGGTTTCTGGGCGCGACCCTGCCGGATTACGAATGCGCCGGCATCGGGTTCGTCGCCTATGGCCTGATCTGTCGGGAACTGGAGTTCGTGGACACCAGCTTCCGCTCCTCGGTCGGGGTGCAGACAGGGCTCGTCATGGCCCCGATCCATCGCTATGGCTCGGAGGAGCAAAAACAACGCTTCCTGCCGGGGCTGCGTGATGGTGAGCTTATCGGCGCCATGGGGCTGACCGAACCGAACCACGGGTCGGACGCAGGCGCCATGCAGGCGCGGGCGAAAAAGGTCGATGGCGGATACAAGCTAAGCGGCACGAAGCAGTGGATCACGCATTCACCCTACGCCCATGTCCTCGTGGTGTGGGCGAAGGACGAGGACGGCGTGGTTCTCGGGTTCCTGTTGGAACGCGGGATGGCCGGTCTCGACACCCCCAAGATCGAAGGCAAGATGGCGGTTCGCGCATCCCCAACCGGGTTCATCATGATGGACGAGGTCTTCGTCCCCGATGAAAATGTGTTGCCGGGCGCGCGCGGTCTCAGTGCGCCCTTATCGGCGTTGACCAATGCGCGGTTTGGCATTTGCTGGGGCGCAATGGGCGCGGCGGAATTCTGCTGGCAGGCGGCGCGCGACTACACCGTGGATCGCAAACAGTTCGGACGCCCGCTTGCGGCCACCCAGCTTGTTCAGAAGAAGCTGGTGGAAATGCAGACGGAAATCGCGCTGGGCCTTCAGGCGTGCCTGCGCATCAGCCGCCTTCGCGATGAAGGCAAGGTGACGCCGGAAATGATCTCGCTGGTCAAACGCAATTGCACCGGCAAGGCGTTGGACATCACCCGGGTGGCGCGCGATATGCATGGCGCCAATGGCATTTCCGACGAATATCACGTCATGCGCCATATGGTGAATATGGAAGTCATCAATACGCTGGAAGGCACGCATGACATCCACACCCTCGTCCTCGGTCGCGCCATGACTGGGATGCAGGCGTTTTCCGCCTAGGGACGCACTAAGAGGGGGGACGCCCTACGAGGGCTTGCTGCGGCCCTCGGCGGGGAGCTTGGGCGCCTTGTCGGGTTTTTCCGGGCCCCAGACGCGGCTGTAATAGCTGTCGGCCAGTTGCAGCGCGCCAACGGGGTTGTGGGCCAGCACCCGGTCCTTGGCGACCAGTGTGGTGGCCAACCCGTCGGAGTGCTTGAAGAACAGGCTGTCATGGCCGACGCAGAGCCCGAGCACGACGTTCAATTCACACCCGGCCCGATTCAATAACTCAGCCTGGGATACCGGGTTGCACATGGATTCGTGACCGCCCGGCCGGATTTTTTCAACGTCGGCGAGGCCGATGCGTTCTTTCGCCACGCCGCCATGTTTGCAGGCGACGGACGCGACCGTGAAGCCGTGGCTTTCCAGAATGCCGCTTAATGTGTTGGCCAGATCGACAAAACTGATGCAGGTGGCGATGCCGATTTTCTTGAAGCCGAGCTTCTTGGCGAATTCGCAAATCTCCTCGACCCGCGTCCATTGGCAATAACCTTCCGCCTCGACCAGGGCGGACGCCCGCGCGACTTCCCGGGTGAAGGGATCGGCGTAGTTTTCGTATGCGTCGTTAATGCCGCTTTGATCGACTTTCGACGGGCAATACCCCGGCCCACGCGCCTGTGATTCGCCTTGCCGACACGCCCGGACCGAGGGCGGGCAATAGGCGCAGCCGGGGTCCGTGTATCGTTTTTCCGCGTTTGGGTTGCTCGACATGTTGTTCTCCGGGCCATGTTGGTAATGAAATTTATTTTATTCCACGCTCATCTCTGAAAGATTGTTTGGCGAGACGCATTGATTTAGATCAAACGAGGAATACGCGATGGGAACGGTCCGCAATATCCTGTTCATCATGACGGACCAGCACCGGGCCGATTATCTGTCCTGCATGGGGCACCCCAGTCTGGAGACGCCGCATCTGGACGCCTTGGCGGGGCGCGGCGTGCGCTTTACGCGGGCGTATTGTCAGGCGCCGATCTGCGGGCCGTCGCGGATGTCGTTTTACACCGGGCGGTATATGTTCAGCCACGGCAGCCACTGGAACAACGTGCCGCTTAACCTTGGCGAACGCACCATGGGCGAGTATTTGCGGCCCCTGGGGCTGCGCACGGTGTTGGTCGGTAAAACCCATTTCCAGGCGGATTCGGAAGGCATGCGGCGGGTCGGACTCGATCCGGACTCGCGCGACGGGGTTTTGTTCGGCGAGGGCGGGTTCGAAGCGTACGAGCGCGACGATGGACTGCATCCGCAACAGGCGCTGAACCCGAACCTGGCCTATAACAACTATCTGCGCGCGAACGGGTTCGGCGGCGAGAACCCATGGCACGATTGGGCCAATTCGGCGGAAGGACCCGACGGGGAAATCCTGTCCGGCTGGAGCATGCGGCATTCGCCCTTGCCCGCGCGCGTACCGGAAGAACATTCCGAAACCGCCTATATGACCGATCGCGCGATGGAATTCATCGACGAAGCGGGCGCCGACCCGTGGTGTCTCCACCTCAGTTACATCAAGCCGCACTGGCCTTATGTCGCCCCCGCGCCGTATCACGCGATGTATGGCCCCAACCATGTCCAGCCCGCGGTTAAAAGCGAGACCGAACGCGATAATCCGCACCCGGTTCACGCGGCGTTCATGGATCACACCGAAGGCAAGAGTTTTTCCCAGGAAGAGGTGCGCCAGGCGGTGATCCCCGCCTACATGGGGCTGATTAAACAAATCGACGACCATATTGGCCGCCTGATGGCGTTTCTGGACGAACGGGGACGCCTGAACGACACCATGATCGTGTTCACCAGCGATCATGGCGATTATCTGGGCGATCACTGGCTTGGCGACAAGGAATTGTTCCACGAAGCCAGCGTGCGCATTCCGATGATTGTCGTCGATCCGGATCCGGCCGCCGACGCCACGCGCGGAACGGCCGACAGTCGGTTGGTCGAAGCGATTGATCTGCTGCCGACGTTTCTGGACGCGTTGGGCGGGGAGGCGCAGCCGCACCGGCTGGAAGGCCGGTCGCTGTCGCCTCTTTTGCGGGGCAATGGCGGCGCCCCTGTTGAGTGGCGCGACGCGGCCATTGCGGAAGCCGATTACGCCTGGCGCGCAGCGCGCTGGACGCTTGACAGGGGTCCCGCCGATTCCCGCGCGTTCATGGTGCGGACCGACCGGTGGAAATATATCCACTACGAAGGCTTTGCCCCGCAACTCTTCGATCTGGACGAAGACCCCGGTGAATTGAACGATTTGGGCGCCTGCCCGGACCATGCCGAAAGACGCGCCGAATTGCATGACCGGTTGTTCGCCTGGTTGCGTCAGCGGCGCTTGCGCACGACGATGACCGATGACGAGGTCGCCAACCGAACGGACAAGTCGGTGCAACGCGGCTTTCTGATCGGCGTCTGGTAGGACCGCAAGCCGTTTCACGCCGCGTTCACAAGACAGTGACGACAAGTGATGCCCACGCTCTCCGGCAGGGATTATAGTACCCTTCAGCCTGCGTAAAGCGGGGGGTGGAATAACGATGCTTGAACAGGAGGTTTTCATGAGTTCCATAAGGTCAAAAATGTTGTCCGGGGCGGTGTTTCCCGTCGCGATTGTCGTCAGTTTCAGTATCGTCGATATGATCTCGCCAGCCGGCACGCTGTCGCGGCCCGCGATGGCGGCAAGACATGGATGTAACCCCTGCGCCGCCCGCAACCCCTGCGCCGCGAAACGAGGCTTTAACCCGTGCGCCGCCAAGAACCCGTGCAATCCCTGCGCCGCCAAAAATCCTTGCAACCCGTGCGCGGCGAAGAACGCCTGTAATCCTTGTGCCGCGAAGCGCGGCTGTAATCCGTGCGCGGCGAAAAATCCCTGCAACCCCTGCGCGGCGAAAAATCCGTGTAACCCTTGCGCGGCGTCCGGCGGCGGGGGCAGCGAATGCGTTGTGCCCCGCTTGAAGACGGCGGCGAAAAACCCGTGCAACCCCTGCGCGGCGAAGAACGCTTGTAACCCTTGCGCCGCAAAGAACCCATGCAACCCCTGCGCGGCCAAGAATCCGTGCAATCCCTGTGCAGCCAAGAACCCCTGTAATCCATGCGCCGCCAGCAACCCGTGCAACCCGTGCGCCGCATCGGACCCCGTCGAACTGTCCGATGCCGAAGCCGCGGCGGCGTATGATTGCGTCCTCAAGGACTTGAAGGCCGCCTATGGCAAATCCGGCCTGTCGGCCGCCAAGACCTACACCAACTGGCGCCGCTATAGCCGGGTGGCCTATACGTCCGGCACGCATGGAAACCGTTTTGTCCAGAATTACGCGAACGACGTTGGGCGGGCCTACGGCGCTTTCGAGAAAGCGGGCGTCATGCCGGTCGGCGCGGTGCTGGCGAAGGACAGCTTCTCCGTATCGGGTTCGGGTAAAATCGGCGTTGGTCCTTTCTTCCTGATGGAGAAGATGGCGGCGGGCTTCAAGAAAGCGTCCGGCGACTGGAAATATTCCATGGTCATGCCGAACGGTGCGGTCCTGGGCGTCACGAACGGCAAAAATTCCAAGTCGATGAATTTCTGCTACGAATGCCACATGGCCGTGGCCGAAGAGCAGGATTCCATGATGTTCATGCCCGACGAATACCGGGCGAAATAGATTTGGGCGAAGTAAAGATAAACGGCGCGACCGGAACCAACCCGGTCGCGCCGATCAATCCCGGTTACGCTTCTTTTTCCGACGCCTGCGTCAATAACTGCGCCAACGCTTCGTAGGGCTGCGCGCCCACCACGCCATAACCCCCGGCGGCGAAGGTCGGGACGCCGGTGACGCCATACTGGCGCGCCTTTTCCCAATCGGCGTCCACAACAGCTTCGAACTTGCGTTCGGTCACCACCGCACGCGCCTCAATGCCCGGCAATCCAACCGATTCCGCGACCGCCACCAGCACGTCGATATCGCCGACATTGCGCTTGTCCACGAAATAGGCCCGGTACAACGCGTCGTGAATGGCTTCGCCGCCGTCCTGCGTGTCCGCCCACGCGCCTAGTTCCTGCGCCAGACGACTGTTATAGGTGTGCGTCCGCTCGCCATAGGGCAGGCCTTCCGCGTCCATCAACCCCTTCATCCGGTCATAGGTGGCCTTGATGTCGGCGTCGGTGCGACCGGAGAACAGCTCCTTCAGCGTCCGGCCTTCCATCGGCGTGTCGGGATGCAATGGGAAATGCACCCATTTCACCTCAACGTCGAAATTTTCTTTCAATTTTTCAACACGAACCGTGCTGAGGTAACACCACGGTCAAACGTAGTCGGTGAATATCTCAAGCGTAACAGTCATGGACAGGTCTCCCTCGATTAAAATCCGCGCAGTTGCGCCAGTATACAATGTTCCGTCCCCGAAGCGACAATCACAACGGCGAGACGAAAATGCTAACCGACCGCCTCTGTTTCGATATGCATGGCGTAGCATTGGTTAGCATTCTTCGCTCGATGCCGGGGTTGACGGGGCGGGGCCGCCACGAAGCGGTAATGCCGTAAAAGGAATATAAGCATATAATGGGAAATATCAAGGGGGCGTCGGTAATTTCTTTTTTCGGGATTCATAGAGCTTGAGAAAATCCGCGCCGGCATCGATTTTAACCGGCTTGAAGGATCGCGCGACATTCGCCAGAAATTCCTTGCCCCCCGCCGTGTTTTCGTAGGCCGCGACCGGGCCCCAGACCAGCAGATAGTCCACGCGCCCGCCGCTTCGCACTCCGTACCCGGCAAAGTCCAGATCAGGCGTCGATGCTTCGAGGCGCAGGTTTTCAAATGTCCGGAATCCGGTGCGCGCCGGGTATGTCGTCTGGTTGGCGGGCAGGAACCAATAGGGGTTCCGGTCGTCCCTGTACCGCAACGGCGTCTTGCGCGTGTTCGCCTGTACGACCTTCAAATCGACTAGATTTTTTTCGGAAGCTGTCATTGTCGAGGCATTGAGGGGCGTGTTGACGCGGAAATACGGCGCCCACAGGATCGATTGATTGGGAAAC
>JABJJH010000533.1 GCA_018660965.1 Rhodospirillaceae bacterium
AAGCCGCGCACCATCCGTTTCGCTTGCACCCTTTGGGTGATCCATGATCCGCCGCCTTAAGCCCACTTAACATGCTGCAATATAACACATTAATTGTCGTCAGAGGAGTGACTTCTCCCTTTTACTTGGGAAATGCGGGATTAATGAAACGGGTCGCCGTGGCGGCCTTTGCGTTGGCCGCCTACGGGTTTGTCGCGCCGAGCTTTGACGCTGTTGCGGCGGGCCGCACGGTTAAGTTGGCGATCCATGTCAATTCAGCCGACAAGAAAGTCATGGGCATGGCGCTGAACAACGCGGAAAACGTCATGAAATACTACAAGGACAAGGGCGATAAGGCGATTGTTCGGGTCGTCGCCTATGGACCAGGATTGAAAATGTTGCTCAAGGGCATGTCGCCGGTGGAAAAACGGATCGAGAAAATGTCACTGGAGTCGAGCGACATCAGTTTCGCGGCGTGCGGCAACACGCACCGGAAAATGACAAAAAAGACCGGCAAGAAATTAGTCATTCTCGACGAAGCGAAGATGGTAACCGCCGGAGTCGTGGAACTGATGGAATTGCAGATGAGCGGGTACAGCTATCTGCGGCCATAGCCGATCTATATGCGCGCCTTAATTTGTAAGGCGACGTGACAGTTCGTATAAATGCGCCGTCCCGGATTGCCCGGGGCGGCGTTTTTTATGGCATGGTCAAGCGATCACGATCAATTGCGTTTATTTGAATATATAAAGATTGAATGTATAAGTTGGCGCCGCCATGATCGATTGTGGTGTGCGGAACACGCGAAAGGAATTTAAATGTTCGACCGTCGTGGATTTCTACAGGTAGCGATGGCGGCGGCGTCTTTCACCGCCGCCGGTTCGGTCGGCCGCGCGGCGGCGGCGCAAAAGATCACCCAGGAAGAATTGTTGAAATTCGATTCCCTGGGACAGGTGACGCTGCTGCACTTCACCGATATTCATGCGCAATTAAAGCCCGTCTTTTTTCGCGAACCGCCGGAAAATTTCGGCGTCGGGGACGTCCGTGGCTTGCCGCCGCATGTCAGCGGTCAGGCGTTGCTGGATATGTACGGGCTGCGCGCGGGGTCTCCGGAATCCTACGCCTTGTCGAGCCAGGATTTTGTCGCCCTTGGGCGCGAATACGGTCGCATCGGCGGATTGGACCGAATGGCCACCCTGATCAAGGCGATCCGTGCGGAACGGCCCGGTAAGACCATTTTGCTGGACGGTGGCGACACGTGGCAGGGGTCCTACACGTCGTTGAAGTCCAAGGGCGCGGACATGGTAACGGCGATGAACGAATTGGGCGTCGAGGCGATGACCGCGCATTGGGAATTCACCCATGGCGCCGAACAGGTGAAATCGCTGATCGAAACCCTGAAATTTCCGTTTTTGGCGGGCAATATTCGTGACACGACCTGGGAAGAAGCGGTATTCGACGCCGAGACGGTGTTCGAACGCGGCGGCGTGCGCGTCGCGGTGATCGGTCAGGCCTATCCCTACACACCAATCGCCAACCCGCGTTACATGATGCCGAACTGGTCATTTGGCATTCAGGAAAAACTGGTGCGCGCGCGGGTGGAAAAGGCGCGGGCGAGCGGCGCGGATGTCGTTGTCCTGCTTAGCCACAACGGGTTCGATATCGACCGGAAACTGGCGGCGCGCGTGCCGGGAATCGACGTCATCCTGACCGGGCATACGCACGACGCGTTGCCGCGTCCCGTGACGGTCGGCAAGACGCTGTTGATCGCGTCCGGGTCGCACGGAAAGTTTCTGTCCCGCTTGGATCTCGACGTTAAAAACAAGCGTGTCGTGGGATATAAATTCAAGCTGATACCGGTTTTCGCGGACGCCATCACGCCCGATAAGGCGATGGCGAGCGTCATCGACGACATTCGCGCCCCCCATGAAAAACATTTGAACGAAGTCCTGGGACAAAGCGAGTCGTTGCTGTACCGGCGCGGTAATTTCAACGGCACGTTCGACGATCTGATCTGCCAGGCGTTACTGGAAGAACGCGACGCGCAGATTTCACTGTCGCCGGGGTTCCGATGGGGCGCCACGCTTCTACCCGGTCAGGATATACGTCGCGAGGATATTTATAATCAGACGGCGATTACCTATCCCAAGGCCTATCGCAGTGAATTTACCGGCCAGTTCCTAAAGGAAATTCTGGAAGACGTCGCGGATAATCTGTTCAACGTCGATCCGTATTATCAGCAGGGCGGGGACATGGTTCGCAGCGGCAATCTTGGCTACGCCATCGACGTGTCCAAACCAATGGGTGGGCGAATATCCGGTATGCATCTGATTTCCACTGGCGAGGGTATCGACGCGTCGAAGAGTTATGTCGTGTCCGGCTGGGCCTCGGTCAACGAAGCGGTTCAAGGGCCGCCGGTGTATGATTTGGTGAGCCAATACGTGGAACGACACAAATCCATTCAGATCAAACCGAATACGAACATCAAGGTGACGGGCGCATAATTTAAATTCGGCGCTAGTGGAGCAACCGAAACGGATGGTTCCCATCTGTTTCGATCAGCTGCTCCACCAGACTGATATGTTAGTGGTCAGATTCACGAAATGCTTGGGAACCAAGCGTTTCGATCAGACCACTAGGATGGCGAGAGGAAGAGGACGGCATGGGTGATTTTGACGTTTCGTTTCTCGGCGCGGCCACGGCTGGTCTGTTGAGTTTCTTATCGCCTTGCGTGTTGCCTCTGGTGCCGCCGTATTTGTGTTTTCTGGGCGGCGTGTCGCTGGATCAAATAACCGGCGAAGCCGGCGAGGTGGAAGCCGGTGTGACGCGCCGCGTGTTCACGGCGTCATTGTCTTTCGTTCTTGGATTTATAACCGTCTTCGTGGTGTTGGGCGCCAGTTCGTCGGTGCTTGGTCGATTGGTGGCTCAGAACCTCGATATTCTGGGGCAAATCGCCGGGGTCATCATTATCGTTCTTGGACTGCATTTTCTGGGCGTCTTCCGGATTGGCATGTTGATGCGCGAAGCGCGCTTCCATGTCGAAAGCCGTCCGGCGGGATTGATCGGGGCGTATTTTATCGGGCTCGCGTTCGCGTTTGGCTGGACGCCCTGCGTCGGGCCGGTCCTGGCGGCGATTTTGCTGGTCGCCAGCAGCGAAGATTCAATTTGGTATGGGGCGTCGCTGCTGGGAACCTATGGCCTTGGCATCGGCATTCCCTTCCTGGCGGCGTCGCTTGTTTCCGGACCGTTTGTTCGGATGATGCGGCGGTTTGGCCGTCATGTACAAACGGTTGAGAAAGTCTTGGGGGTCTTGCTTATCGGCACAGGCGTTCTATTTTTGACTGGATCCATGTCCGATATGGCCTTTTGGCTTTTGGAAGCGTTCCCCAGTTTGGGTTATATTGGATAGGGCCATATGCAAATGGCTAATGCAGATTGAATAAGTTTAGCGTATAGTGTAGTTAAATATTTAAACACTGTATTCGATGTGGATATGGTGGTTGAGCGGCGATCAAGAATAGCGGGGCCAAAGAGACAGCCTTGTTGTTGTTTAACCAATTGTTTTTAAAAGGTTTAAATTGGGTGGCGCCATGGACCAGCAGATGATCGACAGTGCGCGCGAAGCGACGGGATTTCTGAAGGCGCTGGCCAATGAAAACCGACTCATGATCCTGTGCCATTTGGTCGATGGTGAAAAATCGGTCAGTACGTTGGAGCAATTGCTCAACATCCGTCAACCAACCTTGTCGCAACAGCTTGCGCGGTTGCGGTCGGAAAATTTCGTCACGACGCGTCGTGACGCGAAAACGATCTATTATTCGTTGGCGAGCGAGGAAGTCATTTTAACGATCCAATTGATGTACAAGTTATTTTGCGAACGGGTCGAGGATCCCATTATCGAGTTGTCTCGAGAACTTGTTCACGCGGAATAGCTATTTTTTAATATTTTCATTTTCGGCGGGTGAGTCGCCGAAGTTCGGACCATTATGTCTGAGTACGGATTTTTCGTTGCGCATCTAAGGTTTGTCGCGGCCCGAACGGAGCGCGACGATCCGGACGTGACGGCCATGGTTGATCAATTGCAACGGATATCGGATGCCGTGGAAAACACTGGCGGCTTTGCGGTTCCCGTGGACAAGCTGGATACGGCGGGTCGCGCGCTCGCGGGGCTTGCCGGTTTTTTGCAGCAGCAAATTTTGCCGGAAGTCATTGCGGCGGGAAATTCTACCGGTGAGCGTCAGGTGCGCTGGGTCATTGATACGTCCATGAATTTGATGTCATCGCTGTTGGCGCGGGCGGAGTCCACGGAGGACCACGATCCATCGGAAAGTATGGTCTTCAAATTACCGCCGCCCCCGATGACGCCGCCACCGGCGGCATAACGCCGATCATGCGGGTCGTTCGCCGGCGATCGTGACCCGATGCATAATTCGCACTGCGTCGCCATGGTCATGCACCGCATAGTGCATGGTGCATCGGTTATCCCACATCACGACGTCGCCCGGTCGCCATTGGTGCCGGTAGCTGCGATCCGGTTTTGGTGAATGGGTGTAGAGGTAGTCCAGTATCGGTCGGCTTTCTGCTGCACTCATGTTTTCCAGTGACGGTACGGTATCGGGGCCACTTAGGAAAAGCGCCCTGCGACCGGTGTCGGGATGGGTTCTGACGATGGGATGATAGGTGTAGGGCACGTCGCCCACGTGCCCCGTGCGTTTCGCCATGATGGCGGCGGTGAATTTGCCCCGCAGACCTTCAAGCATCGCCTTCATGCCGTCTGACAGCGTTTCGTAGGCGAGGTACTGGTTGCAAAACATGGTGTCGCCGCCGGTTTCAGGCAATTGCTGCGCCGCCAAAATCGAAATTACCGGCGGGCGTTCCAGATAGGCGGAATCAGGGTGCCAGTATTCGGTCGGGGTGAGCGCCTTTCCCCGGTTCCGGACTTCGAGAACGCCGGGAAATCCTTCCATGTAGGTCAACATCGGCGTCGCCATCACCTCGCCCCATAATTTGGAAAAAGACAGCAAGGCGTCGTCTTCGATGTTCTGGCCCGGGAACGTCAACATACAGTGGTCCAGGAAGGCTTGCTTGATGACGGCGAAAGTATCGGCGTCGATGGCGGCAAGGTCGATCCCGTGAACGGATGCGCCGATGGAGGCGGTCAATGGCGTTATGCGAACACCGTTTTCGACGGCGCGTTCAGCGGTTTGCATCGACAATTTCCTTCCCTGAATCATTCGGGCGCCATTAGTTTCGTGTAAATAGCGGCGTGGTTCAACCTTGCGCCGCAAATCCGCCATCGACAGGAATGACCGTGCCGGTGACAAAGTCCGAACCGGTTCCCGCCAGAAAAACCGCGATTCCGGCGAATTCATCGGGGCGGCCCCACCGACCCGCAGGCGTGCGGGCTTCGATGCGTTCGTGCAGTCCTTCAACGTCGCGGCGCGCGCCTTGCGTCAATTCTGTGTCGATCCAGCCCGGCAAAACCGTGTTGACCTGGATGTTGTCCTTCGCCCAGGCGCAGGCCATTGCTTTGGACATTTGCACCATTCCGCCTTTGCTGGCCGCGTAGGCGGTGGAGAATGAGGCGCCGAACAGTGAAAACATGGATCCGATATTGATGATTTTGCCGCCGCCCGATTTCTTCATCGCGGGGAAGGCGGCCTGACAGCATACGAAGGCGCTGGTCAGATTGGTGTCCAGCACGAACCGCCATTCGTCGAGCGTGTAATCCTCCGGTTCCTTGCGAATGTTCGTGCCCGCATTGTTGACGAGGACATTTAGCCGTCCGTGTTTGGCGACTGTATCGTCGATCAACGCATGACACGCGGCCTCATCGGTGACGTCGAGTATTGTAAACGAGGCTTTGGCGCCCAGGGCTTCAAGCGTTGAAACCGCAGCGGCGCCTTTTTCGGCGTTGCGGCCCGCCAGAACAAGGGTGGCCCCGGCTGAGGCCATCCCTTCCGCCATGCCCAGGCCAATGCCCCCGTTGCCGCCAGTGACGATGGCCACGCGGCCTTCCAGGTTGAAATGGTTCATGACGGGTTCCTCGATAATGAAAAGATACAGCGCCGATTGTTGGGTGCGACGAATTGCCGGTCAAGCGTTTCCCAGCCAAGTGGCGCAACCGAAACGGATGGTTCCCATCTGTTTCGATCAGTTGCCCCACCAGATCAATATGTTAGTGGTCTGATTCACGAAATGCTTGGGAACCAAGCGTTTCGATCAGACCACTAGCGGGCGGTTGCCTGGACTTTCCGGGAAATCGGTGGCTCACTATCACGACGATTTCAGGGAGAACATCATGGCGCGAAATTCATTGCAGATAACCCCGGTGACCCCGGCGATAGGGGCGGAAATTAGCGGCGTCGATCTGACCCAGCCGTTGTCGGACGCCGATTTCGATACGTTGAACCAGACACTGGCGGACCGGCAGGTTTTATTCTTCCGGGATCAAGACGAATTGACGCCGGAACAGCAGATCCGGCTTGGGAAATATTTTGGGCCGATGCATGTTCATCCGGCAGCGCCGACTCTGGAAGGTCAGCCTGAAATCTTTGTCATTCATACCCACAAGGATTCGCAAATCTCCAACGGGGATGTCTGGCATTCCGACGTGTCGTGCGACGAAGAACCGCCGCTGGGGACGATTTTGCAACTGCATCAATTGCCGTCGAACGGGGGCGACACCTTGTTCGCCAGCATGTATGCGGCGTTTGACGCATTGTCCGATACGATGAAGGAATTTTTGAGCGGTCTTGTCGCGGTTCACGGGTCGGAGCATGTGTACCGGAACCGCTATGCGGATCGGGGCGTTGACGATGTGGGCAGGGTGTACCCATCCGCCGAACATCCCGTCGTTCGATCCCATCCGTTGACCGGTCGCCAGGCCCTGTTCGTCAATCGGACCTTCACGACGAAAATCAAGGGCATGACGGACGGTGAGAGCGCCGCCTTGTTGGGCTTCCTGTTTGACCATACGGAGAAACCGCAATTTCAGGTTCGTTTCCAATGGACCCAAAACGCGGTCGCCTTCTGGGATAATCGCTGCGCTCAACATTTGGCGATGTGGGATTACTGGCCGGAAGAGCGCAAGGGCCATCGCGTCACGATCAAGGGCGACCGACCGTTTCACCGTGCGGCCAAGGCGTAAAAAGGCGCGTAACGATGCCGTACAAAACGTTTGGCTTCACCGACGAACAGGTGTTGATGCGCGACAACGCGCTGGGATTATTACAGCGCGTGTTGCCGCCCAGCGAAGTCGAGGCGCTGGAGCGCGACTCCGCCTATCCCCTGGACGCCTATAAGGCCCTGGCCCGCGACGGCTGGCTCGCTTTGCCCTTCGACGAAGAGTATGGCGGCGCCAAGGCGGGTTACAAGGATCTGGCGGTCTTGATCGAGGCGCTGGGCTATCACCACAACGGCATCCGCAGCGCGTACATGACCAGCGTGATTTATGGCGGGATGCATATTCAAGCCAACGCCGCCGAGGAGATAAAACGCGAATTCCTGCCCAAGATCATCGCCGGTGAATTGCGCATGGCCATTGGCTACACCGAACCCCAAAGCGGTTCGGACGCCGCCGGGATCAAAACCCGCGCCGTTCGGGATGGCGACGACTATGTGCTGAATGGCCAAAAGGTCTATATCACGAACGCCCATCACGCGGACTATATCGTCTTCACGGCGAAGACCGACCCGGATGCCGGTCTACGCGGGATAAGCCTGTTTCTCGTCGATGCGAAATCGCAAGGCGTGGATATCCACACCCTGGACGCGCTCGGGTGCCGAACCAGCTTGCCGAATGAAATCTTTCTCGACAATGTCCGGGTCCCGGCGCGCAACATGTTGGGGGGTGAAAACGAAGGATGGAAACGGCTCATGCATGGGCTCAATCTGGAACGCGTGCTGCTGTCGGCCAGTGGTGTCGGTCAATGCTTCAAGATCATCGAAGTCGCCCGGAATTTCCTCGACGGACGCGAAGCGTTCGGCCAGCCGATTTCCGAATTCCAGGCCGTGTCCCATAAATTCGCGGACATGCTGATCCTGACCGAAGCCGCGCGCCAGATGACATTCCATACCGCGGACATGCTCGACGCCGGCGCCGACGCGGTGGTTGAAACGGCCATCGCTAAAACGCTTGCGTCGGAAAGTAACTGGAAAGTCGCCGATCTCGGCATGCAAATTATGGGCGCAGCGGGTTACATGCAGGGCGAAATGCAACGAATGTTCGCCGACGCGCGACAAGGCACCATTGGCGGCGGCAGCAGCGAGGTCATGCGCAACGTCATCGCCAAGCGCATGGGCTTGTGACGCCGCAATCACACTTTAAAGAAAATGCGGCATGACCTTTTCAGTGAAGCGAATGAAGCTTTCATGCCCCAGCGGCGCGATCATGAGATACTCGATGCCATTCGTTTCGCGCAGGCGTTCAATGTCGTCGATCACCTTTTCCGCTGAACCGCATAGCGCGACTTCGTTTACGTAACGCTCAACCGGATCGACTTTCTCACGTTCGGCGGCGAGCACCGCGTCATTCACCTGTGTCTTTCCTTCCGCCACCATCTGCGAGCCACCGCGGATATTATTTTGATTTTTTAAATAATTTCCAAACATGAACTGCGCCCCGCGCCGACCGACCTCCATGCCGTCCTCAACTGTTTCGCCGATAGCGACGGAGCGGGTAATGGGAATTTCCCGCTCGCCGTAAACATGGCCTGCAGCTTTTAAGGAAGTTTTATACAATTCAAATTTGTCCCGGCTTTCCACGTGGCTGGCATGGGGGCCAAGCAAGATAGAGTGCCCTTCACGCGCGGCCCATTCGATTGAGTCGTCGGACGATGCGGCCATCCAGACCGGGATTTCCTTCTGATACGGTTTGGGCAGGACTTCAATATCGTTATATTCGAAATACTCTCCCTTGTGGGAAAAGGGGCCGTCCTTCCACGCTTTCAGCACGACCTCTACACTTTCTCGGAATTTTGGGTAGCTGTCTTTCGGCGCTACGCCAAAAGCTTCATGCTCCTTCGCGTCGAAGCCCCGTCCTGCGCCCCAGTTGACGCGGCCATGGGTGAGCTGGTCGAGCAAGGCCACTTCTTCCGCCAGCCGCAGCGGGTGATAAAAGGACGCCAGCGATATCGCCGTTCCAATACGAATATTTTTGGTGTGCGCCGCGACATGCGTGCCCATCATGTGGACCGAGGGACAGACGCTGTACGTGCTGAAATGGTGCTCGGCCAGCCATACGGCGTCGTAGCCGGTTTCATCCATCAATTTTATGCGATCGAACGCGCGCTCGTATACCTGCTCCAGTGGGAAACGCCGACCCGGCCAGCTAAAAAATTGTAAAACGCCAAATTTCATTAGGATACAGGCTCCCCAAAAACGTCGTATTCATTTTCTACGATATGTACGGTAGCAAACGACAATCAGCGTGACCAGCGATGGAACTGTGTTCCGTCATACCCTATATCCTTTGCAAAGTTATATTTTGTTAAGGATATATATCGTACACGTCATTGATGCTTGGGGGGTGTTGAGCTGTGGGTTTTCTTAAGCGTGGTTTGTAAAAATAACTGGTGTGGGTTTCACGGTGAACACTAAGAAAACCGTTAAAAGTTCGGTGCTCGTCATCGCTGAACCCGGCGTGGTCGGTGATAATTTGACGCAGGCGCTCAAATTCGCACCCAACCTGGAAGTTGTGGGGCCGTTTGAAACCGGACCCACCGGCGTATCGGCGTTTGGTAAATATCATGCCGACACCATAATTCTTGATATCGGCGCTTTGCATGAAAACCCACTCGTCACATTGAATCGATTGTTGCAAATCGACCCGCATGCGAAAATTATTATGGCGTCAACGCTGACCTTCTCGAATGTGCGGAAAAGCATGACGGGGTTCGAGCGCGGCGCCGCAGATTTTATTCAAATGCCGGGGGGACATACTCGAAAAACGGACAAAGGGGCTTTTCGGGCGGATCTCCTGCGCCTTATCGGGGCCATGGCCGATGCTCGTCGCAATGACACACCTCGTCAGATTGCGGGGAAACCGACTGCAAAAACAGCGGAGCCTCGTAAAAGCATCACGTTACGTGATGTTTCACCGCACCGCCCAAGCGTTTTAGCGGTAGGGAGTTCGACCGGCGGTCCAGAAGCGCTCAATGTGATGATTGATGATTTGCCCGACGATTTTCCGTTGCCAATCTTGATCACCCAACATATGCCGAAATTATTTACAGCCCTCCTCGCCGATACAATTTCAAAACGAACCGGGAAAATTGCGGTCGAAGCGGCGGAAGGCATGACTGTCGAACCGGGTAAAATCTATATCGCTCCAGGCGACCATCACATGACGATTACCGGCACACCCACACGTTCGGTTATCAGGTTGAATCAAGAGCCGCCGGTGAATTATTGCCGACCTTCGGTCGAACCCATGCTTCAAAGCATTGTTCGGATTTATAAAGAAAAAACACTGGTCGTGATTCTTACGGGCATGGGGGCGGACGGGCAAAAGGGCGCCGAACTGGCCGTTGAATCCGGAGGATCGGTCATCGCGCAGGATGCCGACACCAGCGTTGTATGGGGCATGCCCGGCGCCGTCGCCGAAGCCGGGTTATGCTGCCAGGTCCTGCCCATCGACCAAATCGCCGCAGCGGTCTGGCGTATCGTGAAGGTTTGATACTGTCCATGAGGACGCCGTCGCGGAAGACATCGTTGCGACGAGAAGATCAACCAGGATGGCGGGGTGGATGAAGCGGTCGCAAGGTTCGCATTGTCCACCCGTCGACCGACGCATCCGGGAGCGTGGGATCGCCATTTTGGGTAATGCGGACGCCGCGCTGGACAATCGTCGCGTCGAGGCCAACGATTTCCAGCGCCGTAAAGCCTTCGGGCAGGGGCGGACTGTCTGACGTAATTCGGTCGATAAGAACCATGCAGCTCCCGTCCGGCACATCCATGTTGTCGATGTCGCCTTGTACAAGGTTGCGGTCCCAGTTGCTCATTTTGTCGCGGAAGGTCGGGTTTACCGAAGTGCGACCGGCCTTTGAGGTATAGTTGGTGCTTTCCATCACGCCGGGATCGCGAAGCTTGTAGACCGCCAGGAACGGGGCGCGCGCCTCGTGAGTGGTTTCATAGCGCTGCGCCGAAAAAAAGCCGTCGATTGTGAGCAGCATCGTAATATGTTTGTTGTAGAATTTGTCAAACAACGCACGGTCCTCCGACGCGGGGTAATGCATTTCAACCATATAAAATGTCGACATTGTGCTCGTTCCTTGCGGCGTTCTGAGATTGTCAGACCTGATCCGCCTGTTATCTCTCATCGCGCGAATTTAGATAAACATGAAGGCGTTCGCGTGAGATTGTAGGGACGTTCGTTTCGCTAGTCACGCGCGCCTTGTCCAGTGGTTATGAGACGGGGGTTATGAGACGGGTGAGTCCAAAATAGCGCGGATGCGCTGCGCAAGTTCCTGGCGCCGGTAGGGTTTGGGGATGAGGGACACGTCATCGTTCAGCATGCCATTATGAACGATTACGTTCTCGTTATATCCCGACGTGTACAGCACCTTCAGGCCCGGTCGGCGTTTTAACGCTTCGTCCGCTAATTCCGCTCCATTCATGTTTTCGGGCAATATTACGTCGGTAAACAACAAGTTTACCGGCGTTCCTTCGTCCAGCAACGCCAGCGCCATGGGACCATCCGCCGCCTCCAGGACGTCGTATCCTAATCTCGAAATCATCGACACGGTCAATTGCCGTAGTTCCGGGTCATCTTCGACAATCAAAATAGTTTCGTTCGTCTTTGCGTTAGGTTCGTTGATTTCCGGAACCAACGTCTGTGTCGCCTGAACATTCGAGGCCACTTTAAAATACAACCTTACGGTCGTTCCGACCCCCACCTCGCTGTACACGGACACATGACCATGGGATTGACGCACGAACCCATGCACCATGCTCAATCCCAACCCACTGCCCTGGCCGACTTCCTTGGTTGTGAAGAACGGTTCAAAGGCCTGGGCCAAGACGTCTTCCGTCATGCCTGTACCGGTGTCGGAGACGGCCAACATCACATAAGGGCCCGGAACAACGTCTGCATGTAGATCGGCATAGTCTTGATCAAGAGTGACGTTTTGCGTTTCCAGAAGCAGTCGGCCACCGTCACCCATGGCGTGGTGGGCGTTCGTCGCCAAATTCAATAACGCCGCCTCGAATTGAGCCGGGTCTATTTCCGTCGCCCACAAATCGGCGGAAATTTTCGGATCAATCGATGTCGTTTCTCCAAGCGTGCGTTGCAAAAGTCTGGTCATGCCCAGAACAAGTTTGTTTAGATCGACCACTTCTGGCCGAAGTGTTTGTTTTCGCGCAAAGGCGAGAAGTCGTTGGGTTAATTCCGCACCGCGCAGCGCTGCATGAATCGCATTGTCGGCAAACGCCTGCTTTTGATTATCGCTTTTCAGAGATTCCTGAAGAAATTCCAGATTGCCGATAACGACGGCCAGAAGATTATTAAAGTCATGCGCGATGCCGCCCGTAAGTTGACCGATCGATTCCATTTTCTGAGCTTGACGAAGCTGTTCTTCTGATTTGCGTTGCTGCGTTATGTCGGTGGCGATTGTGGCGACGACTGCCGTGTCATCGGCCGAACTGGGCACAAGAAACTTTGTGGAGATAATCTTGTGAATATCACCATCCGCGAAGGGGACATCGGCTTCCACCGATCCTGGTGTTCCCAATTGGGCCGTTCCACGATCTTGCGTGGTGACGATGTCTGCAAAACCTTCCGGGAATAGTTCGTGCGTGGTTTTCCCGAGGGCGGCATGCGATGAAATCCCGTACCATTCCTCG
>JABJJH010000528.1 GCA_018660965.1 Rhodospirillaceae bacterium
GTAGGTCATAATCCAGGAACTATCCAACGGGGGCGCGGTCTTTACAAGCGCGGAGGGATGGTTACCAATGGGATTTTCAGGTCGGGGTTAAGGGATACGATGGCGAAATTTCTCAAGTCGGGATTGGATAAGGCCGAGCGTGATGACGCGGATGCGAAGGTTCGCGCCATGGTCGAGGAAATATTGGGCGATATCGAGGCGCGCGGCGATGCGGCGGTTCGCGATTTCTCGGTGAAATTCGACGATTGGCGACCGGATAGCTTCCGCCTGAGCGAACAGGAAATCGAAGCGGCGCTGGCCAAGGTCGCGAAGCGGGATCTGGACGACATTCGCTTCGCGCAGGAACAGGTGCGAAACTTCGCCACAATCCAGAAGGAAACCATGCGCGACGTGGAGGTGGAAACCATGCCCGGCGTGGTGCTGGGCCACAAGAACATCCCGGTCAATTCCGTTGGGTGTTATGTGCCGGGCGGCAAGTATCCGATGATCGCGTCCGCCCATATGAGCGTCGTCACGGCGAAGGTCGCGGGCGTCCCGCGCATCGTCGCGTCCGCCCCGCCACAAGGCGGCGCCGCCCACCCCGCCATCGTTGCGGCCATGCATCTTGGCGGCGCCGATGAAATCCTCGTCCTCGGCGGCATTCAGGCGGTGGCGGCGATGGCGCTGGGCACCGAAAGCGTGGCGCCGGTGGATATGCTGGTCGGGCCGGGCAACATGTTTGTCGCCGAAGCCAAGCGGCAACTTTATGGCCGGGTCGGCATCGACCTGTTCGCCGGGCCGACGGAAACGTTGATTATCGCCGATGACACAGTGGATGCAGAACTCTGCGCCATCGACTTGCTGGGTCAGGCGGAACATGGTCCCACCTCGCCCGCGATATTGCTGACCACATCGGAAACCCTGGCGCGGGACACCATGCGCGAAGTCGAGCGCCAGTTGGAAGTATTGCCGACGGCGGAAATCGCGCGGGAATCCTGGGTCAATTACGGCGCGGTGATCCTGTGCGACAGCCGGGAGGAAATGCGGGTTGAGGCCGACGCGTTGGCCTTCGAGCATGTTCAGGTGATGACCGAGGACCCGGATTACTTCCTCGACAACATGACCAATTACGGCGCGTTGTTTCTGGGGCCACGCACCAATGTGTCCTATGGCGACAAGGTCATCGGCACCAACCACACCCTGCCGACGAAGCGCGCGGCGCGCTACACCGGCGGATTGTGGGTCGGCAAGTTCATCAAGACGCACACCTATCAGCGCATCCTGACCGACGAAGCGTCGGCGCGCGTCGGCGAATATTGTTCGCGGCTGTGCATGCTGGAAGGGTTCGCGGGCCATGCGGAACAGGCCAACGCCCGCGTGCGGCGCTATGGCGGACGCAACATCGAACCCTACACCGCCGCGGAGCCGCTCTCATGAGCGGGCATATCGCCATTGTCGGCGGCGGCTTGGTCGGGTCCGGCTGGTCCATCGTGTTCGCGCGCGCGGGCGAGGTGGTCCGGATTTACGACGCCGACTCCAAGATCCGCAACAACGTCCTTGATGTCATCCAGGGTCAACTCAAAGACCTGAAAAGCAGCGGCCTTGTGGATAACGTCGACGCCATCCTGAACCGCATCGAGGTCTGCAGCACGCTGCAATACGCCATCGGCGGCGCGACGTATGTTCAGGAATCGGTGTTCGAACAAACCGACGTGAAAACCGAAATCAGCGCCGCCCTGTCGCCCATGCTTGGTGACGACGCGGTCGTCGGCAGCTCCACGTCCGGCATTCCCGCGTCCGCCTTCACCGAAGGATTGCCGAACCGGGACCGATTTCTGGTCGCCCATCCAGTCAACCCACCCTATCTGGCGCCCATTGTGGAAGTCGTGCCGACATCCTGGACCAACGCCGCCGCCGTCGACAAGACCATGGCGCTGATGAAAAAAGTCGGCCAATCGCCAGTGCTGGTGCGGCGTGAAATCGAAGGATTTTTGCTGAACCGCCTGCAAGGCGCGCTGTTGCGGGAAGCCTGGGCGTTGTTCGAGGACGGCTACGCCAGCATCGAGGACATCGACAAAACCGTGTCGGAAGGCCTTGGCCTGCGCTGGTCCTTCATGGGGCCGTTTGAAACCATCGACCTGAATGCGCCCGGCGGCGTGAAGGATTACGCCGAACGGCTGGGCCCGCTGTATCACTCGATCGACGCGTCTCGCCAGGACCCGCAGCCGTGGAGCGCCGAATTAATCGACGCCGTCCAGGCCGAACGGCGCGCCGTGTTGCACGATTCCGATTTGTCCGGACGGCGCGCGTGGCGCGACCGCCGCTTGATGGCGCTCGCCGCCCACAAAACCGCCTTGAAGGACTAAGCCAACATGACCGACGCGCATTCCAAAACCATCGACGCCTTTCGTCTGGACGGGTTGCGCGCGGTCGTCACCGGCGCGTCGCGCGGGCTGGGCGAAGGCTGCGCGCTGGCCCTAGCGGGCGCGGGCGCCGATGTGACCCTGGTCGGGCGCACGCAAGCGGATCTGGAAGCGGTCGCGACGGACATACGCGCGCTGGGCCGGAATGCTGCGATCATCGCGGTGGACGTCACCGACATTGACCAATTCGCGGCCAGGCTAAACGAATTGCCAGGCGTCGATATTTTCGTCAACAACGCCGGGACGAACAAACCGCAACCGTTCCTCTCGGTCGACCCGGACACCTACGATTCCGTCATGGATGTTAATCTGCGCGCCGCCTTTTTCGCAGCGCAAGCCGCCGCGCGCATGATGGCGGACGCCGGCAAGGGCGGGTCGATCATCAACATGACCAGTCAGGCGGGCCACCGCGCCCTGCGCGACCGCACGGTCTATTCATCCAGCAAATTCGGGCTGGAAGGGCTGACCAAGGCGATGGCGTTCGAGTTGGCGGAACACAGCATCCGCGTCAACGCCGTCGCGCCGACCTTCGTTGAAACGCCCCTGGCCAAGCAATTCCTGGCGAACCCGGACTTCCGCGACTACGTCGACAACAAAATCCTGTTGCCCCGGTTGGGACAAGTCGGCGATGTCGCCGCCGCCGTGCTCTACCTCGCCTCCCCCGCCGCCGCCATGGTCACCGGAACATCGCTGCTGGTCGATGGCGGCTGGACCATTCATTGAACACTTCCTAGCTCAATAAGGATTGATCAAGAAAATCAGCACCTTCAGCCTCAGCCAGATGCCCGAACACGCCGAACGCGCCATGCGCCATGCGCCTGACCGCCGAAAAGGTAATGCCGAGGCTTTAAGGCGCGCCTTTAAACGTATTCGGCTTTGTCGCCGGGTGCCGGGGTGCCCTGGAAGACGCCTTTTTTGAGCACCGCGTCGCGACCGCCCGCCGCTTCGACCAGGGCGGCCTGGGCTGCTTGCGCTTCGGCGTGGACCGCGTCGGGGTCCAGGCGCGCTTTGAGTTCACCGAGCATATCGGCAAGCACCGATGCGTGGCCTGGATCGGCGGCGAGGTTGCATTCTTCTTCCGGGTCGGCGTCCTGATCGAATAATTCGGGGTCGTAATTCACATAGTGAATGTATTTGTATTTCCCCTTGCGGATCATGTAGCAGGCGGTGTCGGCGCCGTTCGCGTAATATTCGCTTAACGCGACGCGGTTCATGTCGTCGGGTTCGTTGGCGATATCGCGCAAGGAGCGATTGCCGCTGGCCAGGACATCGTCGATGCCGACGGTCTCCAGTATCGTCGCCGCGCCATCGGTGAGCGTCACGGGCGTATTAACCACCTTGCCTGCGGGCACGCCGGGACCGGACAGGATCATGGGAATGGCGACCGCTTCCTCATACATGTTGGACTTGCCCCACATCCGCCGCGTACCGAGGTTTTCGCCATGGTCGGAGGTGTAGACGATCAACGTGTTGTCCCGCAGACCGCAAGCGTCGAGCGTGTCCAGCACTTGCCTGATGTTGGAATCGAGGTAGGAGCACATTGCGTAATAGGACGCGATGGCGATTTTCCGGGTTTCCTCGGTGAAGAAATCATCATGGCATTGCATCTGCCGAAACTTTTCAATCCACGGATGCAGTTGGTAATCCCTGGCGTTACCCTTCGGCGTTTCCAGCAAGTCGTGGGGGTAGAGATCGTAAAATTCCTGCGGCGCGATCAACGGAAAATGCGGACAGACGAATGAACAGAACAACGCCCAGGGCTGGTCCACATGCTTGGGCGCCTCGTCCCTGAGCCAATTACAGGTGTTCTCCATGATCGTGTGGTCATAGCGCGTATAACCGGATTCGCCGGGGCCGATTTCGGACGCGAGTTTGCTTTTCGTAATGGGTGGGCCCAACGGATTTTTGATGCTGCCCGCGACCGCGCCTTCGCCGCCGACGATGTGCAGCGGCACGATCTGTTCGCTGAAACCGGTCGGGTCCTCTTCGCTTCGGTAATGCAGCTTGCCTATGGACAGGCAGTGCATCCCGGCCTTCTGCATCGCATGGCCCCACCCTTCGACGCGACCTTCGTAGGCGTGCGCGTTATCCCAATAGCCGATGTCGTGCACATCACGACCGGTCGCGAAGCTCGCCCGCGCGGGCACGCAAATGGGCGAATTGGTGTACGCGTTGGTGAACCGCGCGCCGCTTTCGGCGAGCGCGTCGATGGTCGGTGTTTTGACGAAAGGATGACCGTAACAGCCCGAGGCTTTTTGCTGGTGTTCGTCGGACATGATGAAGAGGACGTTTGGAGCCATGGTTTGGAATCTCACTGATTTTGGATATTACGTTGGTGTAGCATATCGCAAGCGTTAAACCACGTTCTAGCCCGCCTTCGTTGCAATAAGTTCGACCGGCGCGATCCGGTTTTCGGCGATATTTTCAATCATGTTGCGGACTTTAACAGGAGCGGTCGCCCCCATCAGGATGTGCAGGCCCAGCGCGGGCGGACCGTCCGCCTTTGACGCAGCGGCTTTAAGCTTGGCGAAGAACTCAACGGCGAATTCGCGCCGGTTTCGCTCGGCGGTGATGACAAAACCGGCGGCCTCCAGGGCTTGCTTGTATTCGGCGGGCGAGCCGACTGCACTGTCTTCCGGATTCGTCGCCCACGGCACGGGGAAGGACAAATCATCACCGCCAACCCGCATCACGTCGTAGATACCAAGCGTCGCGCCGGGTCGAAGAACCCGGAACAACTCGCGGGCAAGGGCCGCTTTGTCCGGGATATTCATACCCACGTGCAGCATATAGGCTTTGTCGAACGCGTCTTCGGCGAAGGACGTGGCCGTCGCGTCGCCCTGTTGCAGCGTCACCCGGTCGGCCAACCCCACCCACGAACACAGCGCCGTCCCGGCATCGACGAACTCCTGGGTCAAATCGACGCCGCTTACCCGGCAATTATATCGTTGCGCCGCAAACCGGCTGGCCCCGCCGAGCCCGCACCCGACATCAAGCACATGATCATCCGGGCCAAGGGCCACTTGATCCAGAAAGCTTTCCGTCGCGACCCGGCCGCCAATGTGAAATTCATCGACAGGGCCAAGGTCGTCCACAAGCACCGAATCCGGCGTCTTGCCCAGCTTTTCCAACCCATCGGCGATGGCGCCAAGGAGACCGCCGTGCGTGTAATGGGTCGCCACTGAATTTTTATCCGGCATCTCCTGCTCCCTACGCCGCCTGTTCGACCGTTTGAATGTCCCCGGCGATGGTCGTGCGGCGCATGTCGCGGGCTTCCCCCGTATCATTGAAGCGCCGCGCGCGGTGCATGGTTTGCCTGTTGTCCCACATGACGAAATCGTATCGCCGCCACTGATGGGCATAGACGAATTCGCGCTCCGTGGCGGCTTCGGTCAGGTCGCGGATGAAGCCGCGCGCTTCAGGCATGGGCCAGCCCAGAATGGCTCCGATATGGGCGGACAGATACAAAGACTTGCGCCCGGTCACCGGATGAGTCCGCACCAGCCTTTGCCGCACGGGCTTGAAGTTCGCCTTTTCTGCCGCCTCCAGGCCCGTGAAGCCCAAAAGCCCGCGCGAATACAGCAACGAGTGTTCGCACACGAGGTCTTCGATCTCGGCTTTGGTCGTCGCGTCCAGCGCATCGTAGGCCGCGCGCATGTCGGCGAATTCGGTATCGCCGCCCTTGGCCGGAATTTGCCGCCCCGACAGCAGCGAATATTTTGCGGGCGTGGCGCGGTAGGAACTGTCCGAATGCCACAACAGATTGCCCAAATTGAACATGCGCTGACGATCGTTCCGGTCCAGAATGCCATGGTTGGCGTCCAAATTGGACACATCGGCCATTTCCGGGCCAAGACGCCGGTCTTTCGCCTTTGTGATGTTGCTGGCCGAGCCCGGCAACTCCAGCGCGCCAAAATTTCGACTGAACGCGAGTTGCTGGTCGTCGGTGATGTTCTGGTCATGAAACACCAGAACCGCATATTCGTTCATCCCGGCGTCAATCGCCGCGACATCCTCGGCGCTTAACGGTTGGCGCATATCCACGCCCGAGACTTCCCCGGCAAAAACCGGGTGCAATTGACGAATAGTGACGCTCACGGCTTCAACTCCCTTTAATCTTTCGACGCCGCTGTCTGGCGACCCTACGCCCCGATAGCGTATAACGACGCCAGTACTTAGGCAAACGTGGCTTAAGCAAACGTGCGGGGGGATTGGAAATGAGCGGCGGACCACTTGAAGGCGTTCGGGTAATCGACATGACAACGGTCGTGGTCGGTCCGATTTGCGGACGAACCCTGGCGGATCAGGGCGCGGAGGTCATCAAGGTCGAAGCGCCCGGCGGTGATCTGCTGCGCACCATGGCCCAGGGCAGCCGCAATCCCGGCATGTCCGGCAAGTTCATGAACTTCAACCGCAATAAACGCTCGATCTGCCTGAACCTCAAACACCCCGACGGACTGGAAGCGATGAAGCGCCTGGTCCGGAGCGCCGATGTGTTCGTCAGCAACGTCCGCCCGGAAGCGTTGACCCGCGCCGGGCTGGACGCAGACTCCCTGTTGGCGGAAAACCCGCGCTTGATCCATTGCGGCATTCTGGCTTTCGGGCGCGGCGGGCGATATTTCAACCGCCCCGCCTACGACCCGATTATTCAAAGCCTGTCCGGCGTCGCGGGCACCTTCGAACGCGCCATCGGCGAACCGCGTTTCGTGCCCATGGTGATGACCGATCACGTCACCGGTCTGATCGCCGCGCAGTGCATCGGCTTCGCGTTGTATCGCCGCGAACGAACCGGCAAGGGCGAAGCCGTGGAAGTTCCGATGCTGGAAAACATGGCGTCCTTCGTCACCAGCGAGCATTTGGGCGCGGCGACCTTCGACCCGCCCGTCGGACCCAGCGGCGATGGGCGCTTGTTGAACGAAAGTTACCGGCCCTTGGCCACCCAGGACGGCTATATCACCGTTGGCCCCAACACCAACCCGCAGGCGTTCGCATTTTTCGACGCCATCGGGCGGCCTGAACTGAAAGAAGACCCGCGCTTCGACAGCGCCGCCAATCGGTCCGAGCACGCGGATGAATATTTCAAGGTTCGCGGTGAAGGACTACTCCAGAAAACAACGGAAGAATGGCTGGCTATTTTCGAAGAACGGGACGTGCCCGCCGCCCGCTACAATTCCATCGACGACCTTCTGGACGATCCGCATTTGAACGATGTCGATTTTTTCACCAGCGAGGAACATCCCAGCGAAGGACGCATCCGGCGCACGAAAATCCCCAACGTCTTCCACGGCGGGATGCGCGAGGATAAACTGCCCGCGCCCACCCTCGGCCAGCACACCAGCGAAGTGCTGAGGGATCTTGGCTACGACGACGCGGCTATCGCCGCCATGCGCGACGGCGGCGCGGTTACCTGAGAATCGACCTGCTCTATCTTTATGAATTTAGAGCAAATTCACGTGTTTATCGGATCACCTTTGGTGATTCCGATTAATCACGATTTGCTCTAGTGCGTCGTGTACCCGCCGTCGATCACCAGATCCGTTCCCTGCATGTAGGTCGCGTCGGTCACGGCGAGGTAATAGGCGAGTTCGGCGATTTCCTCGGGCTTTCCGAACCGACCGGCGCGCAGATACGTCGTGCGCGCTTCCGCGTAATCCGGATCGTTTTCCAACTTGTCGAGAATGGGTTGCGTCAGGATGGGACCGGGGCTGATGGCGTTCACGATGATGTTTTCCCGACCCAGTTCATACGCCATAGATTTCGTCAGGTGGATCAGGGCCGCCTTGGTCAAGCCATACACCGCGCGTTTGTCGAAGGTGATATGCCCCATCTGGCTGGCCATGTGGATGATGCGCCCGCCGCCCTGTTCGCGCATTGTCGGCAACACTGCCTGACTGGCGAAAAACGCCGCCGACAGATTAACCGACACGATCTTGTCGAATTCCTCGCGGGTGAAGTCGCCAAACTGCACATGGTCGCGGATGCCCGCATTGTTCACCAGAACATTGACGCGCCCGAACGTCTTCACCGCCGCCGCGACCATGGCTTCCGGCGCGCCGGGTTCGGCCAGATCGAACAGCCCGGTTTCCACCACGCCATCGCCGGGACACAACGCCCGGCAATCTTCCGCCGTCGTCGCCAAACCATCGGCGGGTCCATCGGCGGCGAGAAATAGCGACGCCCCTTCGGCGGCGTAGCGGCGCGCGATGGCGGCCCCGAGTCCCTTCGGCGTCGACGCCCCGCTGATGACCGCGACCTTACCGGTGAGCTTTCCGTCCAAATTCCCCATGTTCAATCCCCTTCATTCCCGTTCCCGGACTATCGCATGAATGCGTTCGTGCAATTCAACATGTTCCGGGTCTTCAAGTCCCAGCCGTTCATAGGCCTCCACCATGGCGCCAAGATATTCGTAACACCATCCGTTCGGCCCCCGCGCCCCCGACATCAACCACGCGCGGTCTTCGATGGACATATCGCCGGCATAATTCTGATGCGCCTCGTTCGCGACATAGACGACGCCATGAATGCTCCCTTGCTCGGTATCCAGTTCCAGCCAAGGCGCGTGATAAACGCCCGACGACATTTCGCGCACCCACAGCGCCTCCAACACCGCGTCGCGCGTATGATCGTTGGCAAGACGGAAGGCCAGTCCCTGAATGGGACCGCCGCCCGGCACAATGCCAAGCCCCAACCCCGGCCGTTCCGGCGTGCCGCGTCCCCGCGTCGTCCAGAAACAAAACGATCGCCGATGGCCGTCCAGCGTCGCGACCCGCGTTTCCGCCGGCTCGAATCTGGGATCCCACATCAGGGAACCGTATCCGAAGATCCAGATATCACCGTCATTTGGGCCGCCATTGGGATTTCGCGCGAGCGTTTCGGCCATATTGGCGCGGCGCACGTCGTCAGGAAAACTGACGGGCTTCAAATGCGTGGGAAATGCTACTGCCATGGATACGCTACTCAAAATCCCGTTACAGGGTCCCCAACGCTTCGCGCAGACAATAGTTCAACATGCCGCCATGCGCGTAATACTGCACGTCGACGACCGTATCGAGGCGGCTGGTCAATTCGATGTCCTCATGGCTTCCATCGGCCCGGGTGATCTTGCAGGCGACCGTCATGCGCGGCGTCAGTGCGCCGTCCAATCCGGTGATGTCGAATGTCTCGTCACCCGTAAGCCCCAGCGTCTTGCGGGTGACGCCCTTGGGAAATTCCAGGGGCATGACGCCCATGCCGATCAGGTTGGATCGGTGGATGCGTTCCAGACTTTCCGCGATGACCGCGCGAATGCCCAACAGCTTGGTGCCCTTAGCGGCCCAGTCGCGCGACGATCCCGTGCCGTAATACTCCCCGCCGACGACCACCAGCGGCACACCGTCATCGGCGTATTTATTGGCGGCCTCGAAGACGCTCATCACTTCGCCCGACGGAACATGGCGGGTAAAGCCGCCTTCGGTGCCCGGCGCCATTTCGTTGCGAAAGCGGATATTGGCGAAGGTGCCGCGGATCATGATTTCGTGGTTCGTGCGTCGCGTGCCGTAGATGTTGAAATCCGGCGGCGCCACGCCGCGATCCAGAAGATACTGACCGGCTGGAATATCCGCCGGGATTGCGCCGACCGGGGAAATATGATCGGTCGTCGTCATGTCCCCCGCCATGACCAGCACGCGCGCACCGTGAATATCAGACACCGGCGTGGGCGTGGGCCCGGCGCCCTCGAACAGGGGCGGCAGCTTGATATAGGTGCTGTCCGGGTCCCATTCGAAGGTCACGCCGTCGGGAATGGGCAGGTTCGCCCAGCGGTCGTCGCCGTTGAACGCGGTCGCATAGCGCGCGCGATATAGATCCGGCGTCACTGCGCCTGCGATGGCGGCGTCGATTTCGGACTGGCTCGGCCAGACGTCTTTCAGGTAAACCGGCGCGCCGTCCGCGCCCTCGCCCAGCGGTTCGGTCGTGAAGTCCCGATCCAGAACGCCGGCGATGGCGTAGGCGA
>JABJJH010000378.1 GCA_018660965.1 Rhodospirillaceae bacterium
AAGGCGTAGACAAAGATAAGGATGAGCAGAAGAATTTTAGCCTCCCACACACCGCGTCCCCCGGGCGCTGCAAACGGCAAATCCATGATCACCAAAATCGCCTGATCGGTCGCGCCCAGCAACGCCAGTAAACCCGCGATAATTAAGATCGACGTCGAGGCCAAAAACCGCACGACATCCATCAGGCTGTTAATAATCTGTATGTCGACCATGCGATTATCACGACCGAGCATTTGGGTCATCCAGATGACTCGCCGCTGGCCAATACTACCTATTAGATTTGTTTCGGCGAATCGGCTATTTTCCGAATAGACTGTGTAACCTGTCCAGCAAAGGAACAACCAAGTAACGCCGATTAGATCGAAACCAAAAGCTTCAAACAATTACTTACCTCATTCACCACAATATTTGTTTGATTATGCGTTGCTTGGCGACAATTCCGCAATGGATGTTGTCGTCGCCGGGCAAAACCACCACAGATATAACATGGACCGGTATGAATTCTAAGGTATGTAGCATTTTCAACAGTAACGAGGACCGCCCAATTCAAACTTGCTTAAAAGGTCTATGCGCCTTTGGACTAGTTGTAGGCATCCTTTGCACGTCTTCAGTAGGCGCCATTGAGATCGAACAAGTCGTGGCGCGAACTCAGCGAACGAACGGGCTTGTCCCCGATGACGCAACGCGGCGACAGTGGTCGCCACTGGTGCAGGATATCCAGACCATTTTAAGGCAACTCAATCTATACGATGGCCCGAACAACGGCGTGCTGGATATTACAACCGAACGCGCGATACAAGCCTATCAACGCGGCCATAAACTCGATGTGGATGGACTGCCAACGACCGAACTGCTTCGTGACATGAGCGGGCCTGGTCGCGCCGGAACCTTGAAATCAAAACTCGAAACCGCGCGGAAAACGCAAATCGCGGCGGCGCGCCTCGCGCTGCAGGCGAACCCAGGGACACGGGACCTTGTTGACGCTAATTTGGCGCCCCGAGAACACGAAAGTATTTCAAACCATTTGAGTTGCGAGCACAAACCGACTCAAAGCTGTCTTTTGAGCATGGCGGTTCAAACCGCGACCGGCATCGCTCGTCTGGATTATCGCGACTGGGCGAACCGGGACATCATCCAGACATTGGCGAGCCTTGGGCGTTTTGACGAAGCGCGGAACACGATCAAACAAATATCGGATCCGAGGCTAACGATTGTTTCTTTGCGAGAAACCGCCGTGGCGCTCGCCCATGGCGGACAATTCACGACGGCGGAACAAGTAACCACGCTGATTCCCGACCCCGCCAACAAGGCGCGCGCTTACGCTGCCATCGCCGCAGAATATGCCAAATCCTCGCAACCGGCATTGGCGAAAGCCGCTGCAGCCGCGATGCAGCGCGAATTTCGGTTGACCCAGGACAAGCTGGCCGTCGTCGACATCGCCGCCAGCCTCTCTGTTGCATTAGCGCGGCGTGGCGCGGCGACGTTGTCGAAATCGATATTACTCGATTTACAAACATCGCTCACAACTTTGCCTAACGACAACGACAAACGCGCCGTTTTGGGTATGCTCGCCACTGCTTATGCAAAAATAGGGTCCCTGTCTGAAGCCGAAAGTATCCTCAAACCTTATGAAATTAGCGCCAAACAACCGATGTATTTGGCGACCGTCGAATATCTGGCCAAACGCGGCGAGGTCGAACGGGCGATAGCCACGCTCAAGCAACTACGCCAACCCCGGCATTACGTCGCGGCGATGCATCACATCGCGAAAGCGCAGGCGAAGCTCGCTAATACGTCTGGCGCCCATGCGACATTAAAACGCGCGATGAACGCCGTAACCGACATTGAACGCCCCTTTGCGCTCAATATCGCGTTGACCCAAATTGCGGAAGCGTGGATTTACATGGCGAATTTCGCGAACGCCCAAAAAACCCTGCGAAAAGTGGGTGACCATGTGTTGAAGGCCCGGTCGCTTTGGAATTTTGCGGCAAACGCAAAGGAGCTTGGCTTTGCGGAACAAGCCGAAGCTTTGAAACGCTCGGCGTCCAAAGCCACCAAAGAAATTCCGAGCGCCTTTGACAGAACGGCGACGTTGCTACATGCAACGCAATTGGAAATTATTTCTCAACAAGGGGCCGCTGCGCGACAAATGTTCCAACGCGCGTTACGGGAAGCGGGCGCCATTCGCGGCGCCTGGTGGCGCGCCCGGATTTACGCCCGGCTCGCCGCGACTATACCGTCCCTTGAAAGATAGCCCTCTAAGCGGCCCGCCAGGACGCCGATTCCGCCGCCTCTTTACCGGCGATGCGACCGCCAATAAAACATTCTGAAAGATTTGCGCCGGACAAATACAAATGACCCCAAATACTACCGACCTCTCCGGCCTCATATAGCCGATGAATGGGTTCGCCATACGAATTCAGCACCCGTTGGCGCGGATCATGAACCGGTCCGCCTTGTGTGTTCGACACAACAGGCCAAATTTCGCCAACGAAATACGGCGGCGTGGTAATCGGGGTCATTGATTTCGACGGTCGTTGAAAGTCACCGTCGTCACCCGCTGTGCAAGCGGCGTTCCATCGACCGATACTGGATTCCAATCGATCCGGCGCGCATCCGATAAGCTGGGCGAGTTCATTAATCGTGTCGGCTTTGCGTAGAATTCCCAACTCTACTTCTTTCAGGTTGTCGCGGCTCCATTCATACGGCTCGACGTCCCGGTCATTGAAGACGACGCCACCAAGCGGATACATTGCGCGCCCTGGGTCGTCCACGATCAAATAACAGGGAATATAGGGCTGCTTTTGCGTGTCCGGGTTCATTACATCAAGCGCTCGGTGTCCCGTATCCTGAAAGTAGGGTTGATATTCGTTCATGAAGCGTCGACCCTCGCCATCGACGAGAATCCAGCTCATCGGCGCGTCGGTTTCACTGTGCTCCGGCACCCAATCGGGTAATCGTTTGGTCCGAATCCCGAACGGAAACGAAGGATCGGGATGCCGGAACCCATACGAACCGTGAAAATGCCACATATGCCATAAATCCGCGCCGACATCTTGCGCCATGCGCAGGCCATCGCCGGTATTTCCGCGAAACGCCGCCGTCATAACCGGGTTCAGCTGCCAATATTGCCGCTGCAGGTCGGCATTCGCTTCAAAGCCACCGCACGCCAAAATCACGCCGCGTTCCGCCGCAACTGAAACCCTGCCCTCGGCGTCGTTATTCGTCCAAAGGCCGACAACCGATCCATCGCCGCTCGATATCAACCGTTCAGCGCTGGTGGAAAAGCGCACCTCTATATCGCGGGCCGCGACGTTGTCTTCCAGCACCTTCATCATGTTCGTGCCATTGCGAAGCGACCGTGCGTGCGGATATCCCGTCACGCGGTCAAACCCCGGAACCTCATCGACCTCCAGAAAATACATGCTTTCAAAGCCCGGAAACGGATAGTTCCCAGCCCGTTCCTGACGAATTAGCTTTGCGTCGTTAATTTTCGCCAGGTCCTGAACATAGGCCTCCAATTCAAACATGCCGTCAACAAACGCCGCGATCACATCGTCCGGCGTCGTTCCCGCGTTGGTCGCTTTCAGGTATTCGAACGCGGCGGCGCGATCTGTCGAAAGCCGTAAGCCGCCGCCCGCACACACCGAAATTCCACCGGGGTCGGGCATTTTTTCCAGCAGCAGCACCTTGGCCCCGTGATCATGCGCCGAAATGGCCGCAACGGCGCCGGCAAATCCATAACCGACGACAACAACATCGAAATGCTGGTCGAACTCCCGACCTGGTTCCAAAAACCGGGCGGGCGAAGACTGGCCGGTATTCCGACCCACTATTTCGTCATGCCCCAAGAGAATAAGTCCTTGATAAACCCGGGCATAACATCTGGAAGCGCCGCATCCCGGTTTGTATCAATGTCTACGACCGCGCTCATACCCACGCGAAGCGGCGGTCCACTGCGCGGTTCAATGATATCAAGACGAATGGGAAGCCGTTGGACAACCTTGATCCAGTTGCCCGTCGCGTTTTGCGGTGGCAAAACAGCGAATTCCGCTCCCGTCGCCGGGCTAATGCTGGCGACCGTCGCAGTCCATTGATGATCTGGATAGGCGTCTATTTCCAGCGTCGCGCGTTGCCCCACGCGAACATGGGTCAATTTGGTTTCCTTCAAATTCGC
>JABJJH010000280.1 GCA_018660965.1 Rhodospirillaceae bacterium
GCCGGTCATCAACCGCGATCCGATCATGATGCCGCCGCCGACTTGATATTCAAGCGAGCGGGTGACCTCCCCGCCTTCGATCAGCGAGGCTTTCGCGGTAGTGCCGCCCATATCGAAGGTGATGATGTCGGGCATGTCGAGCTTGCGGGACAACGCTTGCGCGCCAATGACGCCCCCGGCAGGGCCGGATTCGATGATGTTCGCCGGTAGCTGGATCGCGGCTTCCGCTGTCATCAGCCCACCGTTCGATTGCATCAACAACAACGGCGCCGCGACACCGCGATTGTCGAGTTCGTCGCGCAACGATTCCAGATAGCCTTTTACGACCGGCATGACATAGGTGTTGATTACCGTGGTCGAGGTGCGCTCGTATTCCTTCATTTCCGGCAGCACGTCAAAGCTGATGCAGAACGGCAGGTCCGGCGCCTTGGCGTGGATGATGTCGGCGATCGCCTGTTCATGTTCGGGATTGGCGTAGGAATTAATCAGGCAGACGGCGATGGCTTCGACCTTTTCGTCCAGCAGCGCCTGAACGGCGCGTTCAGCGCTATCAAGGTCGAGGGGGGTTTGGACGACGCCGTCGGCGCTGATGCGTTCGGTCACGCCGCGGCGCAGGTAACGCTCGATCAGCGGCTGTGGCTTTTCCCAATGCAGATCGTACAGCCGTGGCATGCGCAACGTGCGAATTTCCAAAACGTCGCGAAAGCCTTCGGAGGTGATCAACCCGGTGCGCGCGCCCTTCAATTCCAGAATTGCGTTCGATCCCACCGTGGTGCCGTGCAGCAGTTCGGCGATGTCGGCGCCGCCAAGCCCTTCGGCTTCGAACACCTGGGCGAGGCCATCGACAATCGCCTGCGCGTAATCGTCCACGGTCGAGGATACTTTTCTGGTATGGATGCGCCCATCTTCAGCCAGAAAGACGATATCGGTAAAGGTGCCGCCGATGTCGACGCCGACTCTATATTGACTCATAGTTGCTTAATCCCACGCGACTTTTGGTAAATCCGTATCTGGCCGCTGCGCCCGCAGCGCCTCGGTCCCCGCCGTATCGATCGTCCAGGTCCCGACGTCCAGGACGACGCCGTATTCATCCCGCGCAGCCTCTGGACTGACCAGTTCGTTGCGAACGTCCGACAACACCGCTTGCGGGTCGCGCGTGAACGGGTCGCCCCACCCGCCGCCACCCGCCAGTTCATGCCGGAACACGTCGCCCGCATGGATTGTCATGGTTGGTTTGGAGGGCAAGGGTTTATTCTCCCCATCCGGATTCATGTAGTTCATCGACATCTTGCCCGGTCGGCCCCCATACAAGCCATAAGGCCGGATCGCGCGCCGGTCCGACCGGACCTGAAGAATCGCTTCCTTTTCAGTAAACCGGTATTCCCGGCAATACGGCGCGCCGCCGCGGTATTGGCCCGCCCCCGCCCGGTCGGCCAGAAATTCATAGCTCAGGATTTCGATGGGCTGTTCCGCTTCGATCACCTCGACCGATTGCGACGCCATGTTCGCGAACATGTTGGAATTGCCCTGCAATCCGTCCGCCCAAGGCCGCCCGCCCCAGGTGCCGCAGGCGAAATCGACATAGATGAACGGCTTGCGATCGGAATCGTATCCGCCGATCGACACGCCCGTATTGCCGCCATCCGACGCGGCGCAGACCTTGTCCGGGACCATCATCGCCAACGCGCCGAACGCGCAATCCACCATGCGGAAGCCTGTTAATCCACGCGCGGCGCACGCGGCGGGAAGAACCGCGTTCGCGATGGTGCCCGGCGGCGCCTTGACCTGAATGACCCGGAACACGCCTTCGTTGTTGGGAATGCCATCGGGCAGGATCGAGCGGATCGCCGTATAGGACGCCGCCTTGGTGAAGGACAGCGTGTTGTTGATCGCCCCCTTGACCTGCTCGGCGCTGCCGGTCCAGTCGAAGGTCATGCCGTCGCCTTCCTTGGTGACCGTGACGAACAACCGGATCGGCACGCCGACATCGATGCCGTCATCGTCGATCCAGTCTTCGAAACAGTATTCGCCGTCGGGCAGTTCGCGCACCGCCGCACGGGTCAGGCGTTCCGCATAGTCGATAATTTCGGCCATATAAACGCCGACCACATCTTCGCCATAGTCGTCGATAAGCTCCAGAAACTGGGTTTCCGCGATATGACACGCCGCCAATTGCGCGCGTAGATCGCCGAACACCTGAACCGGGACACGCACGTTTTTTTCGATGATGTCCCAGATTGTATCGTTGCGCTTGCCCGCGTCGTACAGCTTTAGCGGCGGAATGCGCAGCCCTTCCTGATAAATTTCCGTGGAATCGGATGCGTTCGACCCCGGCACCCGACCGCCGACATCCGCGTGATGGCAGACCGTCGCCGCAAAGGCGACCCGGCGGTCCTCCACGAAAATCGGCTTGAAGATAAAGATGTCCGGCAGATGCATGCCACCGTCGAACGGGTCGTTCATGATGTACATGTCGCCGGGTTTCATATCCGCACCGAAGCGTTCGATGATCACGTTCATCGCGTCGGGGGTGGACCCCAGATGCGCGGGCAGGGTCAGGCCCTGCGCCACGAGATTGCCGTTGGCGTCGGCGAAGGCGGTGGAAAAATCCATGTTATCGCGCAGCACGCCGGAATAGGTCGTGCGGCAAATGGTCAGCGCCATTTCGTCTGCAATGGAAAATATCGTGTTTTTGAACAGCTCGAAGGCGATGGGGTCTTTGATGTCGGCCACGGCGAAATGCGCTCCTTGATAAAAACGGACCTTCTTGAAGGCGGCGCTGGCCCTGCAAAAGGTAGAGTATTCGAACGCCGTTTTCAGATCGTTCGATTATGACCTAAGATGTACAAAACAAAAGGGGCACCGTGACGGATTTAATATGACGGATTTAATCATTCGCAAGAAATTTCCAGCCCCGGTGGATCAGGCCGCCGTCGCCGCATCGTGGCGGGACCGCGGCTATTCCTGTCATCTTTTTAGTGACCCGCCGGGACAGGAATGGAACGGCTTCGTCCATGCGACCAACGAATTGCTAAGCGTGCTGGACGGCGAACTCGAACTGACAATCGGGAACGACCGCTATACCGCCGGGCCCGGCGACGAGGTTTTCATACCCCGCGACGCGGTGCATTCGGTCAAGAACATCTCCACCGGACAAACACGATGGCTGTTCGGATACGATTAACCGGATTTACAAGACCAGCGTTAAGAGCGGCGTGAGCGAATGTTCCGTTCGCATCGGTTCGACGGCGCCGACGGCGGGCAGACCGGCTCGGTTGTGCCAGTAGACGGGCATGCCCACAGCGGTCGCGCCCGGCACGTCGGCGGCGGACCCCGCGACGAACAGGGTCCGGGCCGGGTCGGCTCCCAACTGGCGCAGCGCCAATCGATAGGGTTCGGAGCACGGCTTGTAGAACCCCGCCGTTTCCGCCGTGGCGACCGCATCAAAAGGTTTGGCGTCGAAGGAATTCGCGGCGGCCAGAGCGTGTTCGGCCAACGCATTGGATGAATTGGTGGCGATCCCCAACTTGACGCCGCGCCGCCGCAATTCGCCCAGCACCGATTCCGCGTCGCCCCAGGGGCGCAAGTCGGGCCAGCGCGCAATCAGCGTTTCGGCCACGTCCGGCGCAATTCCGGCAACGTCCGCCGCATCCCGGATAATGTCTTCATACGGGCGATAGGCGCCGGCGTCATAGGTCAGTCCGAGATAGGCCTTGCGCCATTTCAATCCCGCCGGCCCGGACCCCGCGACATCGTTCCACAACGTCCAGGAATCCAACAACGCGGTGAGCAGATCGAAGATAACCGCATCATAGGCGCGTCGTTGAATGTCGCCCTCCTTGATGAGCCCCGCCTCCGTTAGATGTCCCAAAAATCACGCCACACGCCAACGCCCCGCCGGATCTCGAATCCAAAACCCTGGATCCGACGGGGACGTCGGTTTCGTTCCTTGATAGCGCGGCGCTATTCCGCCGCCATGGCCCGATGCGATTCCGCCGCGCGCGCCGCTTTGGCGAAATGTTCTTCGCCGAAGTTATACAGATGCGCCCCGCCCATGAAAATATCCGCCGCCGTTTCCCGCGAAACATTCGCCAACAGATTATTCGCGACATTCGGGAAATTCGAATCGAAGTGCGGATAGTCCGTCGAGATGCACATCCGGTCCGCGCCGATCAGGCTGGCGGTCGCTTCGATTTCCGGCTCGCTGCCTTCCACCGCCGCCCAGCAATTCCGCTGGAAGTATTCCTTCGGGGTTAGCGACAGATACGGGGCGTGGGAATCCTTGTATTGCGGGTAGTCCCACTCGATGCGGGTCAGGATGCCGGGCACCCAGGAATTTTGCGCCTCCAGATAGCCCACCCGCAGCTTCGGATAGAACTCGAACACCCCGGCGATCAGCATCGCGATCATGGTTTGCTGCATTTCAATCCAATGGCTGGCCACGTGCCGGTAGAACCGGTTTTCTCCATACAGGACGTTCATATGCGAATACGCGGCGCCTGTGCCTTCATGAAAGCCCAGCGTCACGTCCAGTTGCTCGTGCAACGCAAACAGCGGATTCCAGTAGTTGGAGTGCCAGAAATGACCATTCACGCGGTTCGGCCGCACGAACGACCCCACCGCGCCAAGCTCGGTCACGCAGCGCACCAGCTCGGCGCCGGCGAGGTTTACGTCGTGCATTGGCAACATCGCCGAGAATTTTAACTGATCGGGACTGTGTTGGCAGAATTCATGAATCCAGTTGTTGTACGCCTGGCACAACGCCAGCGACAAATTGGGGTCCATGTTGTCGCGGGCGATGAGGCTGAGCCCCATGGTCGGGAACAGGACCGCGATGTCGATCCCTTCCAATTCCATGCCCATGACCTGCGCTTCGGCGTCGTAATTCCGGTCGATCGCGAAATTCAGATACCCGCCATCGGCGATTCGCGACCCGGACAAAGCCTGTGAGGTGTCCTTTTTGCGAATGCCTTCATGCGGTTTGCGGTGCTGCTGCGTTTCGTGGTCATAGGTCGTCGGTTCACCGTCGATAATGATCACGCCGCGCTTCCGCTTGCCGTCCGCGCCGACCGGAACCGACACCCGGTCACGGTATTTCGGGTCCAGGTAGCGGTCGAACAAATCGACCGGCTCCATGATGTGCATATCGCAGTCGACGAATCTCAGGCCATCCTTCATGAGCAAATCCTCCCTGTTAAAATTACACCTCGTTTCCCTTGAATAACGCGCCGGCCACGCAAAACGCCCAAAAACGCCGCCGCCGTTCCATACTGATGCTATTGAACGCGACAATGCTATGCGACTTCGCCGGATTGGGGAAGGCATTTGTCGATTACCTCAAGATACACACCCAAGATTTAAAGGCGCGCTGGATGCGGGAGCTTAACGTTGGTCCCCTAACCGCCGCTTGCTGAACAGGAACTCCACCGCGAAAACCACACCGTAAATAGCGCTTATCCACAGAAGCGTGTCGCGGCCCGAGTCCCACAAATAAACGATCAGCAGCAAAGCGGTCGTGGACATGAGGCCAAGACCCAACAGGACCAGACCGACATGGCAATTCGTTTCCGTGCGAAGTTTCAAGTTGGCGATGGAAACGCCGATGGAGACCAACAGAAACGTGAGGCTGGAAAACGCGGCGATGACCTCAAGACCGCTGGCCACGGTAAACATCAAACCGAACACGGTGAGCGCCACCACCGCTACCCAGGGCGCATCCTTCTTGTTTCGAAACGAAAAGGCCTTGGGCATGCGCGTTTCCCGCGCCATTTCCGCCATCATCCGGGCGGCGCCGAACGACGTGGCGTTGATGGCGGACGACGTGGCTAAAAGCGCCGCGAGACCGACCAGGACCGGTCCCGCCATTCCCAGCACTGGCTCGGCGGCGGCGGCGAGCGCATATTCTTCCGCCGCCACAAGTTCCGTTAGCGTCAGGTTGCCGACGCCAACAATGGCCAGAACGATATACAGCACCGAGGTAATAACGATTGAGCCGTAGATGCCACGCGGAATATTGCGGCTGGCGTCTCGTGTTTCACAAACGCCGTTTGCGATCAGTTGAAAGCCTTCATAGGCCACGAAGATCAAGGCGCCGGCCATGAAGACGGATGGGATCCCAGCGTCCAGAACAGGCGTCAGGTTTTCCGTCCGGACCGTAGTCATACCGGCAACCGCAAAAACAGCGAGCAGAAGAATTTTCGCATAAACAACAACGTCTTCCGCTTTACCCGATGAGCGGGTTCCGCTCAGATTCACCAGCATGAAGAACACCAGGACGGCGGCTGACAACCCCATGCGCACGACTTCGGAATGTGCATTGCCGAGCAGGTCGGCTCCATAGGCGCCGAACGTGAAGGCGTACAGCGCCAGGGTTCCGATATAACCGACGACGACGGTCCAGCCGACGACGCCGGCCACATTTGGATGACCCGGAAAGGCGTGATCCAGATAGGTGAAGCTTGCGCCGTCGCTTCGATAGGTCAGCGCCAGGCGTACATAGGAATAACCCGCCGCCAGGGCGATCAAGGCGCCAATCCCGAAGGCGAGCGGCGCGGCGCGGCCGCTGATCCCGACCGCCAGTCCCAGCACCGAGAAGATGCCGCCGCCAATCATGCCGCCGACGCCCATGGCGATGAGCTCGACGAGCCCGAGTTCTTCGCGGCTATCCGCGCGGTCGTCCGCCACCGATCAGCGCCTCTGGGCCAAAGGGGGAAACAACGTCACCAGACCTCCTAATGACAAAAAAGCCAGACTACCAACAGGCGCCCGGCTTTGATACGGAATGGTGGGCCCGGCAGGACTCGAAC
>JABJJH010000287.1 GCA_018660965.1 Rhodospirillaceae bacterium
CTCGATCCATTGTCGCCAGACGGATTGGTCATGCACGGTGTCCGTACGCTTGTGGTGGCCAGGGAACGTCGGTTTCCCGATCAGGACACTATCGCAGGAAGTCGTTAAGCGAAAGTTGCTGCACCCTCGCCAAGGTGGCGAAAGACGCTTCCAGCGTTACTTGTTCGAAATTCAGGGTCGCGACCGCTTCCGCGACGTTCACTTGTTGAATATCCGCGATATTGGTTTCGGCGAACACAAGAAAATTATCGTGCTTGACGTTTACGGCGTTAACGAGCTTCCGGTCAAGTTCGACCTGACCGAACAATTCTCCGATGGTTTTTTCACCGACTGTATTCTGTTCAATGGCTTCGGTCAGCAAGGTTATGGAGTCTCTTACCGCTTGCAGTTCCGCTGCTGTCGGCGGTGAGGTAAATGTTATCTCCGAGATCGCGTCGAACGAGCGGATGATTTTTTCCAGCGCATTGGAATCAGCCGTTACGCCATAGGATACTGAAAATCCTTCATCGACCCGCGCTTCTTGAATAACGTTGTCGCCGTTGTACCAGTCAGTGTCGGCGGCGGCGGGAAACGGCGGCACGGTAGGGGGAACATAGGTCCCATTGTTGAGATCCACGGGTTTTGTCTGAATAATGCCGCCGGCGAACAGATACCGGCTTTCGTCCCGCACGTTCAAAAGATCGACGACCTGATCCAACAACCCCTGCGACAGCTCTTTTAGGCCGATAGTGTCCGCGGTGGCGCCATTCTGGGCGTTGAGCAGGGTGCTGCGGAAATCTCGCGCCACCTCCTCAATTCGTCCAAGACTGAAACCCATCAGGTCAAGGCGCCGGTCCGTCGTTTCGATATTGTCTTGAAACTGACGGACACGCTCCAATTCGTTCTTGATATTGACGAGACGTCCGGTGTCGCGGTCGATTCCCGCGAAGTCCTGCGATTTGTCTCCAGTCGACACTTCGGTTTGGGCCGTGAACAGGCGGGTTTGCGTGTTCAACGTCGAAAACAGGTTGAAGTTGTGTTGCGCAAGGTTTGAAATTCTCGGCATCGCGAATGCCTCCTATCGAACCGTATTTATGAGTGTGTCGAACATTTCCGACGTCACGGTGAATGCGCGGGCCGCAGCGCCAAACGCTTGTTGCAAAATGATGATATTGGCCAGTTCCTCGTCGATGCTGACCCCGGAATTGTTGCCTTTCCGGAATTCCAGCGTTTCTTTGAAAACTTCATTGAATTCCATTTCGTCCCGATTGTCTGATGTAAGGGCGGCCTGAAATTCAATGATTTGTGCGGTAAACCGGGCCACCGTCGTGGTTGTGCCCGCGAGGGAGCCGGCGCGTCCGAAGGCGATGTCATTACTGAATACGCCCGCCATGTTGTTCGCGGTTGTGCCGTCGCCAACTGAGAGGCCGGTGGCGCCGACCACCGCCGTTGCGTTAAGCGTGCCGCGCGACAACAAGTCGGGATTTTGGGCGATAGTGGCGCGTACGCTGATGATCGCCGTCTGGCTGGTGGAATTCGACGCCATGTTCAGTGTTGACAACAAGGCGCCGCCATCCGTCATGACGAAATTGTCGCTGCCCGTGTCACGCACGACCAGCCGCCGTCCACCAGATTCGGTTTCGACCGTTGCGGTGATATTTTGCGCCGATAACGCGCCGGCGGCGTTAATTTTCGCTGCGACGCCTTCCAGGGTGTCGCCGGCCACATAGGCGACATTCACGCCGACTGTGTTGTCGAAACGAAAATTCAGGGTTCCCGCAAGGCCCAGCGCGACCGTGCTGCTGTTCTGCGCCGTTGTCGCGAAGCTCGTGTATTGGCTGGTGTTGGCGGTGACATCGAAAAAATCGTTAAGGCCGAAGTAATGCGAAAAACCTCGTGTCTGGCCGCCCGCGACTGTAACTGCGCTGTCCCGTTCGTTTATCGCAACGCCCTGGCCCGCCGTTAACGCTTGCAACACCAACTCGCCGTTCGCATTGATTGACGCTGGCGTACCGGTTAGCCCCGCGTTAATCGCGGTCACGACGTCGGCGACCGTCGCGGTCGCGCCGAGACCGCCCAGGTTGATATCGACTGATTCAACAACTGCGCCGGTGTTTTGGTTCAGGATCGAGATTCGGACGTTCCCCGTCGCGGTAAAAGCGTCGGTGGCGACGACGGGCTGTGTCCCTGTCAGTGTGGCGGGCGGCGGAAACGCCGTTCCCTGATTATGTAAGCTGTTCAGTTGCGTGGTGAGGACGTCGCTCAACCGGTCGAGTTCGGCTTGGAAATTTGGTAAAATACTGTCGCGAAGGTCGATTTCAGCCTTTAATTTACCGTTGAGAATACGATTGGTGATGTCATTGGTGCCGTTCGTGGTGTCGGGCGTTCCGACAAAAATGCCCGTTATCGGGCCGGGGAAATTGGGGTCGCCGGGGGCCAGATAGGCCACCGAAGCGTCGAACGAGGCGGCGGCGCTGTGGGTAATTGCGAATACCGAACCTTCGTTTAACAACGTGGTGCCGCCGGTGGAGAAAATCGTGACGACGCCGTTGGTGTTTTCAATCGCGCGAATATCGATTTCTTCGGCGATCCGCCCCAAGGCGATATCGCGTTGGTCGCGAAGTTCGCCGGTCTGCTCCCCCAACGCCTGGGCGCGGGCAACTTCCTGATTGAGACTTTGTATTAAGGTTAATTGGGCTTGAACGGCGTCGACCGACCGTTTGACTGACTGGTCCGCTTCGGCGCGAAGGGTTTGCACCAACTCGGACAATTGGTTCAGCTTCGTGGTTAGCTTGCGGGCTTCATTCACCGCGTTGAAGCGTCCGGTTCCCGATTCCGGCGAGAGTGCAAGCGTTTCCAGGGCGCTGTTTAGTTCGACGATGTTCGTTGCGATGGTTTGGTCGCCGCTCGGGGGCCCAAGAATTCCTTGTAATTCAGACAGAAAATTATTGAGAACGTATTGGCGTCCGACAGTCGCGGACTGGCTTCGAATTTCCGCTTGTAAAAATTCATCGACCGCCCGGGTGATGGCGCTGATTTCCACACCGGCGCCGTCGGCGCCCAGACGGCGCGGCGTAAATTCGACTTCTTTACGCGTATATCCCTCGGTATTGGCGTTCGAGATGTTGTTCGCCGAGATTTGCAACGCCGTTTGCTGGGCTTGTATCCCGCTGAGGGCTGTCCGAAGGGCGATTGAAAGCGTCATGGGTTGGGTCCGCTCTTGTTAGAGCTGCTGATTAAGGGAAACAGGCGCTTGTGCGTAGGCGCGGCCCATTTTCGGCATGCTGCGGGCGCCGGTATTGGTGTAACCTGCGGCGGATGTTGCGTTCTGCTGTGCGGCCAAAGCGATACGCTCCACTAATTTAGTGTTGAGTTCCAAGGCCGAACGAACCCGATTTGCGTTTTCCTTGGCCGTTGCGTCCAATTGGGCGGCCAGCCGCTTCAACTCGTCGCGAATTTTCGAGTCGACGCCATCGAAGATGCCAGGGTTTGCGGCGATTTCCGTCATATGCCCGTGATAGAGGTCGGATAAGGCGGATTTCTGCGCCTGTGTTTCGGCTAATCCCGACAATTTACGAACTTTCAACAATTCAATTTCGGTCGCCATGACCTGAATAAGTGCAATGGCGAGGGCCATCAATTCATGCGCTTTTTCCTCTGGAGTCATTGTGCAACCTCCTGTTTTTGCGAATTTTCCTGAATTTCGATCATGGCTTTCTGTACGGAGTCGGCGATCCCGAGGCCGCCGTTCGCGGCAATGGACTTGCCGTATTCCTGGGACATAAGGGACCGGTAAATCCCTTCGGCGTTGCCGCCGCCGAAGGCGCCGTCGGTGCTGATTCCGCGAAACATTTCCTCGACGAATTGCGAGATGAAAAAGGCTTCGAAATCCTCGGCGGCGCTGCGAATTTGCCCGGCGGTCATTGATTTGTTCACGTTTGGCGTCGGCGTGTTTTGCATCGTCAAGCGTGTCTGGTCGAATTGGGCGGCGGCGACCGGATCCATTACAGCACCTCTATGTTGGCGTTGAGCGCGCCCGCGGCCTTAATCGCCTGGATGATCGTGATCATGTCGCGCGGACCGATACCCAGCGCGTTCAATCCATTGACCAAATCCTGCAGGCTGACCCCGGTCTGCAGGACGGTCAGCTTCTGCTTGCCTTCGGTGACCTCGATATCCGTGCGCGCCACGGTTTCGGTCGTGCCGGTGTTGGAAAACGGCAGCGGCTGGGATACTTGGGGCGTTTCGCTGACCCGGATGGTCAGGCTGCCCTGGGCGATGGCGACAGTGTTGATACGGACATTTTCACCCATGACAATTGTGCCGGACTGTTCATCGACCACCACCTTGGCGATCTGATCGGGCTCAACGCGAAGCTGTTCGATGTCGGTGAGCAGTTCGACGATTTCACCTTTGTAGTTCTTTGGCACGGTCAATTTTATGGTGGCCGGGTCCGTGGCCTTGGCTGCGGTGACGCCAACGAAGGCGTTGATCGCGCGCGCGATGCGCCGCGACGTGGTGAAATCGGGATTGCGCAGTGCGAGGTGTATCGTCTTCATGCCCGCGAGGGTAAACGGCACTTCCCGCTCGACGATGGCGCCATTGGCGATCCGCCCGCTGGTGGGAACGCCCTTGACGACCGAACCGCCGTCGCCCTGGGCGGCGAACCCGCCAACGGCCAACGTGCCTTGCCCGACCGCGTAGACTTCGCCATCCGCGCCCATCAAGGGCGTGACCAACAAGGTGCCGCCCAATAAATTATCGGCGTCGCCCAAGGCCGAAACAGATACATCAATCCGGTTGCCCTGTTTGGCGAAGGGCGGCAAAGTCGCGGTGACCATGACGGCGGCGACATTGTCGGTTTGCAGGGAATTGTCTCGGGCGTTGACGCCAAGACGCTCCAACATGCCGATCAGGCTTTCCCGCGTGAAGACGGCGCTGCCCAGGCTGTCACCGGTGCCGTTCAAACCGACGACAAGCCCATATCCGACCAGGATATTGTCGCGGACGCCTTCGAATTGGACGATATCCTTGATGCGGGACTGAGCGTTGACTTGGGTTGGGACGGCGAACATGAACAATATCGCCGCCAACCAAATCAGGCGCGCCCCAAATTGTTTTCCGGGGCGGGGAAGCGAAAAAAGATATTGTGTCCCTGAAATTTTCATTGAGTGGCGCTTTTCGGATTTATAAATGTATTTGGGTAAACACTAGCGAATGTCGTGCCAAGAACCGCCCTTTATTAGAGCTTTGAAAACATGCGCTGAATTGTAGGGAAGCGTCTGAAGATGGACGCTGTTTAGACGCCATGGGCAAGCGGTGCCGGTATGCTCGGCAAAGATTTCCGATTGACCGTTCGCCGGTGTGCGGCGTAAGGGCGGCGATGTTGATGGTTGTTTCGTTTTTGTGCAAAACTTGCTAGATTACGGGCATGAAAATTGATTCAACCGGTCCCGTGCGCTCTTCTCCCGTCAAGAAGGGGGGGCGCGCCACTAAAAGCGCCCAGCCTGGCCAATTCGCGAAGCATCTGGACGAAAGCGTCGAAGGGGTTTCGGGCGCCGCTGCGGCGGCGCCGGCGCATAGTGTCGATGGCGTTGTTGCGATCCAGGAAGTTGGCGACGCCACGGATGATGATCCCCAGTCACGTGCGCGGCAGTGGGGAAACGACACGCTGGATCAATTGGAGTTGGTCAAACTGGACTTGCTGGCGGGGGGGATTCCCAAGGGCCGTTTGATGAATTTAGCTCGGATCGTCGCGGACCGGCGGGAACAGACCGAGGATCCGGCGCTTGAATCGTTATTGGACGATATAGAATTGCGCGTTCGGGTTGAAATTGCCAAATACGAACCGCGCGCCTGACCACCCCTCCGTTAACATAAATATTATTGCTTATTTTCCGGGACTTGTACCGCCGCGAGCGCGCGGATATATTGCCCTCCGTTTCGTCGCTGTATTCGCCATGGGGGGGATGTATGTCGCTTGTGCTTTCGCCGAAGTATCGACCTTCGGCAGCAGAAAAATTTATGAACCCAAAGCAAAGGGAATATTTCAAGCAAAGGCTCTTGCAATGGAAGGAAGAGCTTCAGAGGGAAACCAAGGATACGCTGGACAGTTTACAGATGGAAAGCTTGGCCGAGCCTGACATGGCCGACCGGGCCACGTTGGAAACGGATCGTTCCTTGGAATTGCGGACGCGGGATCGTCAACGGAAATTGATTGGAAAGATCGATTCCGCCTTGCGTCGGATAGAAGATGGGACGTACGGGTATTGTGAAGAAACCAATGACCCGATCTCGTTACGTCGTCTCGAAGCCAGACCAATCGCCACGCTCAGCATAGAAGCGCAGGAGCAGCACGAGAGAATGGAACGCTCGCACCGAGACGATTAACCGACCCGAACCTCACGCAACGCAAAGGCCGACGCCCGTATTGGGACGCCGGCCTTTTTTTTCGCGCCGCGTGGAGGGAGGGAGGGAGGGAAGGAGCGGCGCGTTGCGGTGACGGTCTATAACGTTCCTCGTGTGATTCAATAAGTTAGTGTGCTGATTCACGCGAAATTCGATGATGCGAATTTTACGTTCAGGACACTAGAACGGAAACACGATATCGATGATCTGGCTGCCGTAACGGGGTTGTTGGAAATCCGAGATATGGCCGCGTCCTCCATAAGATACGCGAAGCTCGGCGATTTTTTCATGCGTTACATTGTTGGCGTTGGTGATGTCTTCGGGCCGAACAATACCGGCGATCTGAACTTCGCGGACTTCATAGTTCACGCGAATTTCCTGCCGGCCATGTAGAACGAGATTGCCGTTGGGCAGCACCTGTGTGACGACGGCCGCGACTTGAAGTTCAATCGCTTCGTCACGTTCTATGGATCCCGTGCCCGTATGGGTGGTCGTGCTGTCGACGTCGAGGAGGGCTGTTGCGACCGCTGCTTCAGGCAATATCGAACCGAGCGCCGCTTGATACCCGAGCAACGCCGGTGTGTTGGCGTTTTCATCCGATGTCCGCGTCCTGTTCGTTTCATTTTCGATTTCCGCCTGATCGTCCACGTTGATGACGACAGTCACGAGGTCGCCGACTTGACTGGCGCGCAAATCCTTGAAAAAGGCGCGGGAACCGGGCCGCCACAGTGAATTGGGACTTTTGTGCGGTTGAACGGGCGCGGGCATGGGCATGCTTACGGGGCGATAGTTTGGTTGCGTCGTCGGATTGTCAATCTTGGCTAATTTCGGCGTGGCGCCGACTTCTGACATCCGGGACAACGCGTTGCAGCCGGACAGCATCAGGGAACCGGCGATCAGAGCGGTCAGCATCGTTGTTGTTTTTATGGTGCGTCTATCCATCGAACTGGTTCCTATCTTAAGGCAAGTCGTCCGCCGCTCGTTACAGCCACACGGCCGGCAGAGATGACGGTTGCGTCGATTGTTGTTTTGCTGCGCAGATTTCGAACACGGATTGTGTCCCCCTTGGCGCCGTTTTGCAGGGATTTTCCGGTGGCCGTCAGTTGGAGGAACGGCGTTTGGTAAGTTACCGTGACGCGGGCGCCCTTTTTCACCAGGATCGGCATCCGGATTTCGCTGATCCGGATAGGCCGATTTTCAGTGATCGGCCGTTTGGGACTCATGCCGACAAGTTTGGCGTCGTCGAGAATGACATGCGATGAAAGTCGATTGCCGCGAACGGAAATCCACTCGATGTCGCTCGCGGCGATAATGTCGCCAGGCGCGGCGCGGCGCGCGAGCACGGGCACGTCCATCATGCGGTGAAGTTCACCTGTGATGGTCATTCGAATCGCGCCCGGGCGAGGGTCCGGTGCGAATATAAGCGCTGAAAAACGACCGGTCCGCGGATCCTGGGTCATTGACCGGATGCTCACGGTGGCGGGCATGTCAATTGGCAAGTGCAGTTGCAGGATGCGGTTATCAAGAACGACTTCCAACTTGCCCGCGCTTTTATTCTTGTGGCGCGCTTCACGTAAAATAGCGTCTCGAATTTGTGTCGTGTCCACGACGACGCTGCGGCGCTCGACGACGGTCTGGTCCAATGAACTTGTTGGCCGCCACCGTACGCCATAGGCCCGCGCAACTCGGCGCAGCCATGACGGTTCCAAGGTTAATTTGCGTCCCGGGGCCGGGGCGTAGGCGACAGTCTTGTCGGCGTAACGGCCAGCGCCGTCGAATAGGTCGCCAAGACGAACATCGCGTCCGTTCACCAAGACATGCGGGCGTAATTGCGCGGGGCCTTCGGTGACCGCTCGTTTTATGGTTGGCGAAACGCCGGATTTCGCATGGGCGTCGCCGGCCCCGAGGATAAGGACGGCGCCGAGGGCGGCGGCGGCCCCGAATGCGATGGACATTCCAATGAGAAACGCGATGACATGACGCATGATTATGCCCTCCTAACGGACATTCGCCGCCGTCGACATCATTTGGTCCGATGTCTCGATGACCTTCGAATTCATCTCATAGGCGCGTTGGGCCGTTATCAAATTCGTGATTTCCTCGACGACATTGACGTTCGAGGTCTCCAGGAATCCCTGCTGAATTTGTCCGAAACCGGCCGCGCCGGGGACGCCGGTGGTTGGCGTTCCGGACGCCGGCGTTTCCTGAAACAAGTTGTCGCCGGTCGCGAGCAACCCGCCCTCGTTCGCGAAGATAGCCAGATTAAGCTGGCCGACATTGGTTTCCGTCACCTGACCATCCTGTTTCACCAACACTTCGCCGCTGGCGTTGATGGTGATGTCGACCGCGTCGGAAGGAACGGTGATGCCGGGTTGGACGATGAAGCCGTCGGTCGTGACGATCTCCCCGTTGGCGCTCAGTTGAAACGAACCGGCGCGGGAATAGGCGGTTTCGCCACTCGGCAACGTCACC
>JABJJH010000529.1 GCA_018660965.1 Rhodospirillaceae bacterium
ATCTCACATTATTGGGGATCGAAACCCTGCCATTGCGCATGGAACGACACTGCGCCAATGCACAAGCCGTCGCGGAACACCTGTCCGCTCATGACGCCGTTTCCTGGGTTTCCTATGCAGGCCTCAAGGACGACAAATACCACGAATTGGCGGCGCAATATCTTCCCAAGGGCGCGGGCGCCGTCTTTACGTTCGGCTTGAAGGGCGGCTTCGACGCCGGTATCGCGTTCGTCGAAGCGCTGGACCTGTTCAGCCATCTGGCCAACATCGGCGACTCCCGCTCGCTGGTGATTCACCCGGCGTCAACGACCCACCGGCAATTAAGCGAAGCGCAGCAAACCGCCGCCGGCGCCGGACCGGACGTCGTCCGGCTGTCCATCGGGATCGAAAGCATCGATGACATCATCGCCGATCTGTCGCAAGCACTTGACCGTTGCGCCAGCGCGACGGCGGCCTAACCCATACCATGGCTGACAACGGTTCCGCTGTCATCGTCCTGAACGCGGTCATCGCCGCCGTTACCGATAAAACGCCGCGCCTGTTGATGGTGCGCCATACGGATCACGCCCTGGCGGTCGATAATTTGAATCCGTTCTCCGGCGTCGATGACGATATTGCGTTGCCCTTCGGTCCCTTCAATCCGGATCGGGACCGGACGCTGGAATTGGCGCTGCAACAATGGGTGGCCGAACAAACCGGCCTTTCCATCGGCTACACCGAACAACTCTACACCTTTGGCGACCGATACCGTGACCCGCGCGAACTCGCCGGGGGCCCTCGCGTGGTGTCCATCGGTTACCTCGCCTTGGGTCGGGAAGAAGCGCCGTCCGGCGATGGTCATGGCGACTGGTTCGATTTATACGATTTCCTGCCGTGGGAGGATTGGCGGTGCAATCAACCTTCGATCATCGACGACGTTCTCATCCCATCTCTGGAAGAATGGGCCGACGCGGAACCCTACCCGTCCATTCGCGAAGAACGGCGGCGCAGACTGGCCATGACGTTTGGTCATGACGACGCCGCATGGAACTTCGAACACGTCCTGGAACGATATGAGCTATTGTACGAAGCCGGATTGGTCGCGGAAGCCGAACGCGACCGGCTTGCCCGGGCCAAATACATCAATACACCTGGCCCCAACGCCGGAGCCCGAACCGCAATCGAGGCGACCGGACGATCCGCCGCCCTGGACCACCGGCGTATGATGGCCACGGCCCTGGGGCGTATCCGCGGCAAGTTGACATACAGGCCCGTCGTCTTCGAACTGTTGCCACCCGCCTTTACCCTGCTTCGGTTGCAACAAGTCGTCGAAAGCCTGTCTGGCATTAATCTGCACAAACAGAATTTTCGACGCCTTGTCACCAACAATAAATTGGTCGAATCAACTGGCGCGCTTGATTCGGAAGGACCCGGCCGGCCCGCGAAAATGTTCCGTTTCCGGACCAGCGTGTTGAGTGAACGCCAAGCGCCAGGCGTCGGCGTTCCTTCCATAGCCCCTTGACTTTATTATAATTTAACGAATTTCCCCTTGTAATTTCACGGATCGGTTTCATATGCTCATTATGAGTATTAATTATACTCGACAAGAGCATATATTTATACTCTACTAGAGCATATTGGATTTTCGTTCCGAGAAACAAACCGGCGCCGCCCCAACTGGCGCCACCCCAAGGAGGGTCCGCCCATGACATTCACGGAAACGTTGGAATACACGCCTCAAATCGCCGCCGACACCGCCGCCCAATACGCCAAGGTCGAACGCGTCGTTCCGAAAATTGAGTGGCCTAATTTCGCCCCCTATGTATCGGCGATCAACGCTTTGAAAAAAGAACGCAACGCGATCATCCTCGCGCACAACTACCAGACCCCGGAGATTTATCACTGCGTCGCCGATTTCGTTGGCGACTCTCTCGGACTGGCGCGAAAGGGCGCGAGCGTCGATGCGGAAATCATCGTCATGGCCGGCGTTCATTTCATGGCGGAAACGACCAAAATCCTGAACCCGGAAAAAATTGTTTTGATGCCGGATATGGATGCGGGCTGTTCTCTCGCCGCGTCAATCACTGCGGCCGACGTCCGCGCCATGCGCGAAAAACACCCCGGCGCCCCCGTTGTCAGTTACGTCAACACCAGCGCCGACGTTAAAGCCGAAACCGATATCTGCTGCACATCGGGCAACGCCGTCGAGGTTGTTGAGTCGCTTGGCGTCAAGAAGGTGATCTTTTTGCCGGACCAATATTTGGCCAGTTACGTGGCCTCCCAGACCGATGTCGAAATCATCGCCTGGCCTGGCAGTTGCGAAGTCCACGAACGCTTTACCGGCGATGAAATCCGCGACTACAAGAAAGCCTATGACCAACTCAGCGTCATCGCCCACCCGGAATGTCCGCCGGACGTACTGGAGGCCGCGGATTTCGTCGGCTCAACCGCGGGCATGATCGACTTCGTCGGCAAGCAGTCCTCGAACAAGGTCTTGTTGGTCACGGAATGCTCCATGAGCGACAACGTCTCGGTCGAACATCCCGACGTGGAGTTCATCCGACCGTGCAACCTGTGCCCGCACATGAAGAGAATCACGTTGCCGAACATTCTGGAATCGCTGCGCACGTTGCAACCGCGTGTCGAAATAGACCCCGCCATCATTGAACGCGCTCGCGGCTCGGTCGAACGCATGCTGGCGATATAGAGCAGGTCGACTTTAATAAGACGCATTTTGTGCGTCGTATTAAAGTCGTGAATCTGCTCCATCTTATGAATTTAGAGCAAATTCACGTGTTTATCGGATCACCTTTGGTGATTCCGCTTAATCACGATTTTCTCTAATCGGCTACCACTTCATCTGGATAGTTCGAGACTTCGACGAGATTGCCATCCGGGTCGCGAAAATAGACGGATTGGATTGCGCCGATCGCCCCGCTTCGTTCACTGGGGCGCGCTTCCAACGCTACGCCTTCCGCGTCGAGATGCGCCATGACCTTGTCCAACGGCGTTTGCGTTATCAGACAAAAATCCGCCGTACCTTCGAAATGATTTTTGGCCCGCATCGTATTCACCCAGCCTGCGGGTTGAAGGTTTATTTTTTGTCGACCAAACCCTAGCGCGACCCGACCGGCGCCGAAATCGATACGGCGCATTTTCAGAACACGAACGTAAAACGCACAGATTGTTTCCACATCCCGACATGGGATAACGAAATGGTCGAGCCGATCAATTTCAAACATTGCCCCTCCTCACGCCGCGCGTCACTCCGCAGCCACAACGGATTTCGGAATCCGCGCCGACGGCAAAGCCAACAATATCACGAAAACAACCGCCGTCGCGATACCGAGCCCAGCGAACAGCCACACGAAATCTCCAGTCAAAAGCCGCACCCAGGCGACAAGCTGAATGGAAATTGGCGCGGCGATAAACGCCAGGACAAACTTTACGCCAAACGCCACGCCATGACGGCGCGGCGGCGTATAGGTGGCGAGCAGCATATTTTCCGCCGGTAGCGCCGCGACATTCACCATCACCGCGAGAGTGGCGAAGGCGACGGTGCCGATATCAGCCGCCGCCGCGATGGCCGACAGAACGAATATCTGCAAACACCAACACACAATATAAATCGTCTTTAATGGAAACCTGTCGGCCAGAAACCCACCGACAATCTGCATGACGCCGCCCAGGAAAAACACGGCTGAAAACACCATCCCCACGCCGAGTGCGCCATCGCCCAGGTATTCCTGCAAGCGTTCGGAAAACAGTTTAGGCAAGGCGGTCTGCAAAACATGATAGATGACGCCGCCCACCGACATCGATATCAACAATATCGAAAAAACCCGGATTATATCCGACCGGCTATGCCCACCCCCCGGCCTCCCCTTGTCACTGGACGATTCACTTAATTGGCCACGAAACAGAAACCACGCCATCACCAGTCCTGTAATGAGGCTGACCACGCCCGGCGCAAAAAACGCCGCGCGCCACCCGACACCATCGATCAATGCGCCGGTTATAATGCCTGCGCCAGCGGTTCCAAAACTGCCGAACACGCCGTTAATCGCCAACATCTTGCCGACCGACTTTTCCTTCGCCATCCGGATGAGCCAGGGAATGCCAACCGGATGATAAATCGAGGCGAACACGCCGAGCCCCACCAAGGATATCACCAAAAATGAAGGCTGGTTCGCAAACCCGCATAAAATCGACGAAATCCCCATACCGATAAAAAAGATCGTCATCATGAACGGCGCACCCAATTTGTCGCCAAGGCGGCCTGCGGGAATAGCGCACAGCCCGAGCATCAGGGAACCCAGCGTCCAGAGTTGCAGCAAATCCTCATATGGCATACGCCACAGGCGGGCGTCAGCCATCGTCACGACGATTACCGCGTAAAACGCCGTAAACAGATGTATGTAAAAATGCCCGATGCTTGAAAACACCAGCGATTTTCGCGTCGAACCCGACGTCATGAA
>JABJJH010000532.1 GCA_018660965.1 Rhodospirillaceae bacterium
ATCGAGGCCAAGCACGCGGCGGCGTCGGCGAAGGAATGGTTGAAGCCCGGTACGCTTTTCATGGATGTAAACACCCTGACCGGTCCGCAAACGGCGGCGATTGGTGAGACCATGCTGGACGCCGGTATCGATTATGTCGATGTCGCGGCGATGGGCGGGTTCAGTTCCTATGGCCATAAGGTGCCGTTTTTGCTGTCCGGGCCATCGGCGGAACGCGCGGCGGCGTTCATGAAACCCCATGGCTTCGATGTGACAGTTTTGAGCGACAAAATCGGCGATGCGTCCGGCGTGAAAATCATCCGCAGCGTCATGATCAAGGGCATCGAAGCGTTGAGCGTGGAATGCCTCGTGGCCGCGCACCGTCAGGATCTGGTCGAGGAAGTGTTGACCTGTTTCAGCGATGTGGACAGCCGGACATTCCGGGGATTCGTCGAGAACATGGCGATTTCGCACCTCGTTCACGCCAAGCGACGCATGGAGGAAATGGAGAAAGCCATCGAAAATCTCGATGAAATCCACATCAAGCCGTTGATGACGGACTCAACCGTGGCCAGCCACCGCCGCACCGTCGACGCCAACGTCGTGCCCCCGGACGGAACCCGCCCGACCTTGACGGAAGCCCTGGAAATCCTCAGCGAAAAGGTTGTCGGGCAAAGCTAGCGGGGTGATCGAAGCGGTTGGGTCGTTCCGACTTCGGCAAGGATAGCCTCGACCGCTTCGCCCGGGTTGGCGTTTCCCGAAATGATGGCTTCCACCCAAGAAGCCAGTACGGTGGGCACGGCGTCTCCACTGTCGCCATCGTCATGACAGTAGAGTTGAAGCACGCGTTGGGTGATTAGTCGCTGCAATTGATCTCGAACTCTCAGGGTTTGTTTTCGCCGCAGCCGACCCGATTGCCTGCACCAATCGATAAAATCGTCAATCACCGCGCCGAGTTCGGTTGTTCCTTGGTCCTTGTCAGCCGAAACGGCGAGTATCGGGGGGCGCCAGGCCAAGGGCTCGACGCCGGCGTCGCCATGGCGACGTATCAGAGCCTCGACCCCTGGCGTTAACGACCGGGGAGAACCTTGCGGACTTGAATCGCCTTGGCTCGCATACGCAACACCAATCATGCCCTCTAACTGCTGCCGTGTTGTATCGGCGCCGGCCAGGTCGGACTTATTGACGGCGTAAACGTCGCCAATTTCCATGATTCCCGCCTTAAGAGCCTGGACGGAATCGCCAAGGCCGGGAACCGCGACAACCACGGTGCAATCAGCCATCCCGGCGACCTCGATATCGGACTGTCCGGCGCCGACGGTTTCAAGCAGGATTCGCTCGAATCCGAAACCGCCGAGCAGCGCGATGATATCACAAGTCGCCTCGTTCAGGCCTCCGATATGTCCTCGAGCTGAAAGACTGCGAAAATAGACATTGGGCAAGTGTTCGCTGCGATCCATGCGGATACGGTCTCCGAGAACGGCGCCTCCGGAAAAAGGGCTCGATGGATCGATCGCCAGCACTGCGATTCCACTTCCTTCGTTCCCCCAAAGCGCCGCCAGAGCATCGACGAGGGTCGATTTCCCCGCCCCGGGAGGGCCGGTAATTCCAACCACGGTCGCCCAATTTCCCTTGGCGTAAGCATTCTGCACCAGTTCCTGATAATCGCCGGTGCGATTTTCCACCTGGCTGATTGCTCGGGACAGGGTGCGCAAATTTGTGAGATCAAGTCCATCCATTAAGTGTTTGCCGCCGGTTGGACCATGACGTCGCCTGTTAGAACGTCCTGAAGGTTTAAATTAAGCATCGGCGGATTCCTTGATCAGGTAGTCAACAATCGCCGACATCGGCGCGCCCGACAGAAACACTTGGGAAACGCCAGCAGCTTCAAGGACCGGGATGTCTTCTTGTGGAATGACGCCACCGGCCATGATGCGAATATCACTGGCGCCCTGCTCATCGAGCAACGTCCGCAACCGGGGCAACAAAACCCCGTGCGCTCCCGACAGAATACTGACGCCGATCCAGTCTACATCCTCCTCTATGGCGGCCCGAACCACCTGTTCAGGCCGACGACGCAAACCGGTGTAAATGACCTCCATCCCGGCGTCCAACAACCCGCGCGCCACGACCCGTGCGCCGACATCGTGCCCATCCAGGCCGATATTCGCGATGAGAACTCTTAAACGCTTGTTGGTGTCCATGCCGGTTATTCCACCCGCTAGTGGTCTGATCGAAACGCTTGGTACCCAAGCATTTTGTGAATCAGACCACGAACCTATTGATCTGGTGGGGCAACTGATCAAAACGGATGGGCGCCATCCGTTTCGGTTGCACCACTAGAATCCAGTCGAAGGCGTGAAGCTGCCGAACCGGTCACGCCAACAGTCGCAAATTTCACCAATCGTCGCATAAGCGCGCACGGCCTCCAAAACACTGGGAACGACATTGCGATCCTCGGCGCAGGCGCGGTCAACCTCGACCAAGGCGGCGCGGACTCGCGCCTCGTCTCTGGTAGCCTTGACCTTGGCGAGACGCGCCAACTGACGCTCGCTCGCCGCCGGGTCGCCGCGAAACGCAGTATTGGCGACGTTTGGAGTTTGCGGCCACTTGTTGACCGTAATCCACGGTCGATCCCCCGAATCGACAGCACGCTGTCGACGAACGGCGCCCTCCGTCATGATGCGCTGTCCAATTCCTTGATCGATAACACGCAAAGCGCCGCCAGCGTCTTCGAGTTCACGCAGTGTCAAAAGGATATTCTCTTCGATCTCCGATGTCAGGCGCTCGATGAAGTACGAGCCGCCCAAGGGATCGATCGTATCGGAGAAACCGTGTTCATGAGCGATAATTTGCTGGGTCCTCAAGGCCACACGGAGCGACTCTTCGCCCGGTGTCGAAACGGCTTCGTCGAAAGAGGCAATATAAACGTAACTGGCGCCGCCCAATGCATAGGCCAAGGTTCCAAAGGCCGTTCGCGTGATGTTGTTCAGGGGTTCCGGCAACGCCTCCTGTCCATGTCCGTAAACGGTGGTTTGCAAGGCCATGGCCGCCGTGGTGGATGCGCCGTATCGTTCCTTCATCATGCGCGCCCAAACGCGCCGCAAGGCGCGAAGGTTAGCGACGGTCACGAAAAAATCGTGCCGTTCATCGGGGAACATATGCAAAAGCGGCGCGATCTCGTCGATAGAGCGACCGCGCGCCAGAAGCAGTTCGATGTAGTGAATTGCGTTCGCCAGGGCGATCGCGGTTCCCTTGGTCGACCCTGCGCCGCCCGCGTTGATGTGGTTGACGCAGACAGTCATCGGCGACCAGTTCGGCGCATGGTCGATGCACCATTCCACTGTGTCCGCCGCCAAGCGCGCCGCAGGTTCCGCCGGCAATATCTGTGTGCCGCGCGCTATGTACTCCTTGAGCGGGTCGTTCTGAAGGTCCACCACGTAACGGGACCAACTAATCCCCTGCTTTTCCCCCAATGCCGCGAAAAGGGAAAGCGCGATCGGACCGAGGGAATTGCAAAGAGTCCCGACCCGCTTGATGCTGTCGAGCGGAATACCATCGAAGAGAGCTTCCATGTCGGCAAGCGTGTCGATCGCGACGCCAACTTGTCCAACCTCGGCGGTGGCCATTTCATGATCGGAATCATATCCACACTGGGTCGGCAGGTCGTTGGCCACCAAAATTTGTTCCGCCCCCATTTCGAGAAGCGACCGAAAGCGATTGTTGCAAACTGTCGCGTCACCGAAACCGGAATAGGCGGATACGACAAAAGGCTCAGCGCGATACATCGCGGGCTCATGCCCGCGTGTAAACGGGTATTCGCCAGGGAAGCCAATGTCCCGCAAATAGTCTACGCGACCGGTTAAACTCGCGGGTGTATAAAGAGGCTCTATTTCCGCACCGATATCCGCCACCCGTGATTTGCGATCGCCGTATTTCGCAATCGCCGGACTATAAGTCTCTTTCAACCAACGCGTTTGCTCGACGGCGATTGGATCAACAGCGTCACTCAAGCCTCCCTTAGATTTATCATTCGAATGCTGCTGTAAGTCTTTTGACTCCAGCGTCGGGATTTGTGGCATGGCGACCTACTTACTGGAACGACGATGTCGGCGGTATTCTGGTTGCGCGCGTGAATTGTCCACAACACGCATCGTATACCGCAGCAATATCTGATCGCTAACATTGATCTACATCAAGCAAGCAACATGCAGTCGCTCGTTTCGAACCAGGAGTCGTCGGTTGGGAAGTTTAAGAATTTGGTTAGCCCCGGCGGTAATTCCGGACCCGGCGCCACCAAAACCCTAACTCTGCGAGGGCAGATTGGACTCCACGTCCGGGTCCAGCGGGTATATGGGGCGGCGGAGGTTTTTCCACGGGAACAGGCTGTAATCCGACGAGCAGCAGCCCGGCCCCGACACCAGCACGATGCCTTTCGCCATGGGTTCGAACCCGGCCCGGAAATGTTGCCGTGATTTAATCAGCACATAGGATTTTCGTGTCGGGTCGATGCCCGCATGGGTGAAGCAGCCGGTGTCGAACGGTTCGTAACGGCCTTCGGCGACGACAATTTCGATGTCGCCGGTGTCCAGCACGGCGCAGCGGCCGATATTCATTTTAACGCCGGTGAACATGGGGCCGGTCACCGTGAAGGCGCCGTCGGTGATGCGCCGCACCGTTCCCGTGACCGCCAGCGGTTCGCCTTTCAACCCCATGGACGGCGTATCGGTCTTGCCGCCGAGTTGCAATGTGATGGTTGCGCCCACGCCGGCGTCTATCATCTGTTGGACGCTTTCCGGGTCACAGAACGGTCCCGCCACGACGTTGGTCAGGCCCTGGCGCATCACTTCCTGCAAGGCGGCCATGACGTCCTGACTGCCGCCGGACCCAGTGTTCTCGCCGTGATCGGCCAGAATGATCGGGCCGTCGCCCGCTGTTTCGGCCAGGCCCCGCGCTTCGGACACGGAGTCCTCGATGGGTTCCACCGGGTATATGAATTCTTCCCGCCGATCCCAGCCTTCGCCCAGTATGTCGTACAGCAAGCGTTCGGCTTCATCGGAATCGCCGGCGCCGCCATTCCCAACCACAATAGCGCTCAATCCCACATGGGGAATGTCGGCCAGCGGGAAGCAGCCAAAGATCGAGGCGTTGAGAACGCTACCGTCCGCTTCCGCCGCGATGGCCTTCGCCATCATGTCCTTCATGGGTTGCATGGACGGCGCATGGCGGTTCATGTGGGGCATGACCGGCAGCGAGTGCCAGACCATGAACGGAGAAACCTCGCCCTTCATGGCGCGCAGCAGCGTTCGCCCGGCGCGCTCGCCGGTCTCGTACATGTCGATATGCGGATAGGTGCGATACCCCGTCACGACGGTCGCGTTGTCGACAATATCGGCGGTCAAGTTGGTGTGAAAATCCAGCGCGACCGCGATAGGCAATTCCGGCGCGATGTCCCGGATGCGGCGCAACAGCACGCCTTCGCCATC
>JABJJH010000534.1 GCA_018660965.1 Rhodospirillaceae bacterium
ACCCCCGCTATCGAGACGCCAAAAGCGGCCATAGTTCATCGGCGCCGTTTTCGGCGATCATGGCGCCAAGCTCCACCGCCCAGGCGCTTTCGCCGCCAAAGTCGTCCCGCCACGCCCAAAGCCGGCGTGTAAACCGGTTGAGGATATGCTCCTTCGTGAAGCCGATGGCGCCGTGCGCCTGATGCGCGATGGCCGCGCCCTTGCCGGCCGCCTCGCCCACGCGAATTTTTGCCGCCGCGACTTCCAGAAATATGTCCTGCCCAAATGCGCCGCCGTCGCTGAGCGCGGTCTGCAGCGCATCCGCCGCCGAACTCGACGCCGCCGCCGACGCCGCCGCTTCGCACCCCAACTCGGCTAAATTGTGCTGGACCGCCTGGAACTTTCCGATTGGCCGACCGAACGCCACCCGTTCCTGGGCGTAGGCGACGGAGATTTGCAACGCCGATTCCAGCGCGCCCGCCATTTGCGAAGAGCGCGCCGCCGCGCCCATCATATGTAACGCTCGGGCGTCCACACCGTCCGGCGCGGGTTTGATTTCCAGCGGCGTCACGCCATCGAACGTCACTGTGTTTTGACTATCACCCGCGATGCTGACGCCTTCGGTGATCCCACAGGCCGACGCCGCCACAAGCGCGATCATCGGCGTATCGCCGTTATGCGCCAGAACGGCGATATGTCCGACATCGGCGGCGAAAGGGATTTGCCGTACGGTTCCCGACAAGGCGCCATCGGCGCCAACGCTTACACGTTCGTCGGCGCGTTGCGGCGCAACTGTCATGGGTCCCGTTGGCGATTGCGCGTCTATGCGGGACAATAGCCAGCCGGCCAGCAACGTTTCACACAATGGCACGGGAGAGGCGAACGCGCCCGAGACCCGCAAAATGTCAAATCCGTCGGTAACGTCCACTCCGGCGCCACCCAATTCATCCGACACCCAGGCGAGCGTCAAACCGGATTCTTCCAAGGCGTCCCACAGCGGCTGTTTCCAGCTGTCGTCAGCGGCGTTGTTGACAGTCTGCGGGTCGCAGAGATCCTGAAAAATCCGCGTCGTCGTATCCACAATTATGTTATCTGAATCGCTCATATCGCCTTATTTCGCCCCATATCGTCGGCGTTTCAAACATGAATTCCACCGGTGTTTATTGATTTCGCGTAACTCTAACGGATGCCATTGGCGAAGAAAAGGTCTGGACTCATCGACGCTTCCGACTTGGGTGGGACCAGTTGAGCCTGCGCCCATCGGCGCCTTGATGATCGCGCACCCAACCTGTATTCGTGGATAATTGATTTCGAAGGATTTAGGGGATTTCGGACAATGGCCGATTACGACTACATTATTGTTGGCGCGGGCTCGGCGGGGTGCGTCCTCGCCAATCGCCTGAGCGAGGATCCGACCAACAAGGTTCTGCTGCTCGAAGCGGGCGGCAAGGACAATAACATGTGGATTCCCATTCCCGCCGGTTTCAGTAAGCTGTTGAACAACAAACGCTTCAACTGGTGCTTCGAAACCGAACCCGAAGACAACGTCAACGGCCGCCGCATTCCCATTCCGCGCGGCAAGACGCTGGGCGGGTCCAGCTCCATCAACGGCATGTTGTACGTGCGCGGCCAACCGCTCGACTACGATACCTGGTCGCAATTGGGCAATCGCGGATGGTCCTATGAATCCGTGCTGCCGTATTTCAAGAAGTCGGAAAATTTCGAACGCGGCGGTGACGAAGCGCGTGGCCAGGGCGGCGAATTGAACGTTAACGACATGTACGAACACCATGAAATCGTCGATGCGTTCATCGAGGCCGGAGCCGCGGAAGGATTCCCCCACAATTCCGACTATAATGACGGGGATCAGGAAGGCTTCGGTTATTATCAATGCACCCAGCGCGACGGTAAACGCTGGAGCACGGCGCGCGCGTTCCTGGACCCGGCCCGAAACCGACCCAACCTGCACATTGAAACCAACGCCCTGGCCGAACGCATTCTTATCGAAAACAAACGCGCCATCGGCGTCGCCTACACCGTGAACGGCCAAGCCCGCGAGGCGCGCGCCGGGGCGGAAGTCCTGTTGTCTGCGGGCGCGGTGCAATCGCCACAGGTTCTGGAGCTATCGGGCGTCGGCCAGGCGGAACGTTTGAAATCGCATGGAATTGAAGTTCACCATGAACTCAAAGGCGTTGGCGAAAATCTGCGCGATCATTTCACGCCGCGCATGAACTGGCGCGTGAAGACAAAGAACACATTGAACGAACAGTCGCGCGGCTGGCCCTTAATCAAGGAAATCCTCAAGTACTACACCAGCCATCGCGGCATCCTGACATTGACGGCGGGGGTCGGCTTCGGGTTCGTCAAGACGCGCCCGGAAGTCGCGGGACCCGACATCCAGTATCATTTCGCGCCCGCCAGCTACGCCTCGGCGGCGGACCGGGCCCTCGACCGCGAACCCGGCATGACCATGGCGGTCTGTCAATTGCGGCCGGAAAGCACAGGGTCCATCCATGTCAAATCCGCAACGCCGTCGGCGGCCCCGGCCATCCGACCGAACTTCATTTCCGAAGAAATGGATCGCACGACCCTGATCTCCGGCATGAAGATGGCGCGTCAGATCATCGAAAACCCCGTGATGGATCGCTACCGGGCTTATGAAATGACGCCCGGCGACACGGTCCAAACCGATGAGGAATGGCTGCAATTCGCCCGCGACAATGGGCAAACGGTGTTCCATCCCATCGGCACCTGCAAAATGGGCAACGACCCGATGTCGGTCGTCAATGACCAGTTGAAGGTGCACGGTCTGGAAGGGCTGCGCGTCGTGGATGCGTCGATCATGCCGACGCTGGTGTCCGGCAACACAAACGCGCCCGTCATCATGATCGCCGAACGCGCCGCCGACATGATCAAGGCCGACGCGAAAGCCAAAATCGCCGCCTGACGAGGAGCTATGTTTTTAGCCGCAATATCTGAAACACTTGTGTATTCTATGCACACAAGGAGCATTCATTAGGGAGACAGGGCCATGTTTGAAGTCGATCAATTCGTCGCCGATTGCCGCGCCGCCGTGGCGGACAACGATAGCCACAAGGCCGTCACCGGAATCGTTGAACGCGCTGTGTCCGAACCCGACTCGATCCTGAAAGGTCTGGGCGAACCGAAAACCGGCGGCATCAGCAAGATTTACAATGGCGACGATCTGACCATCATCAACGTCGTGTGGTCGCCGTTCATGACGATCCTGCCGCACAACCACGAAATGTGGGCGGTGATCGGCGTCTATACCGGGCGCGAGGACAACATCTTCTGGCGCCGCGTGCCGGACGCGGAAAACGGCTATATCGAAGCCGCCGGCGCCCGCTCGCTCGGCCTGTCCGACACCGCGCCTCTGGGCAAGGATATTGTCCATTCGGTCACCAACCCGCTGAAACGCTTCACCGGCGCGATCCACGTCTACGGTGGAAATTTCTTCGACATCGAACGCAGCGAATGGGATCCGGAAACCCACACCGAGCAGGCCTACGACCTCGCCAAAAATGTAAAAATGTTCGATTAGGTTATTGCGCGGTCCAGCCGCCGTCGATTGGCAGGGCGGCGCCGGTGATTTGTTGGGCGGCGTCGCTGCACAGGAACACCGCCAGGGCGCCGATGTCTTCGGTCTTCACGAAAGCCTGGCTTGGTTGTTTGGCCGCCAGCCGTTCGCGCGCCGCCGTTTCAAGGTCGAGGCCTTGTTGATCCGCGTAGAGTTCGATTTGCGTCTGCACCAACGGCGTATGGGTGGAGCCGGGGCAGATCGCGTTACAGGTCACGCCCGACCCCGCCGCCTCCAGCGCGACCACCTTGGTCAATCCGACCAGCCCGTGCTTGGCCGCGATGTAGGCTGCCTTGTCCACCGAAGCCACCAATCCGTGGATCGAGGCGGTGTTGACGATCCGGCCCCATCCCCGGTCCCGCATGCCCGGCAAGGCGCGTCGGATTCCATGAAACGCGGCGGATAAATTTACCGCCAGAATGTCGTTCCACTGTTGGATGGGGAATAACTCAATAGGCGACACATGCTGGATGCCGGCGTTGTTGACCAGAATATCCACGCCGCCGAACGCCGCTTCCGCCGCATCGATCAGCCCGCCAATCGCCGCCGGGTCGCGCATATCCGCATCATGAAAGCGAATGTCCCTTCCCGTCGAAATCGCCAGCGCGGCGCGCGCCTGTTCAATGTCGCTGGAATCGCCGAACCCGTTCAACATCACCGAACACCCGGCCTGAGCCAAGGCTGCGGCGACCGCCGCTCCGATGCCGCTGGTCGAGCCGGTGACGACCGCCCGACGCCCGTTCAAATCCAATTTTCCCAAGGGGTTCCCCTATTTTTCAATGAAGGTGCGACCGATATATTGCCGATGAATCTGGTTTGCGCCTTCCCATATCTGGCAAATCTTGGCGTCGCGCATAAGCCGTTCGACGCGATACTCCTTGATGTATCCGTAACCGCCATGCAGTTGCACCGCGTCCGTTGCGATGCGCATAGCGACATCGGCGGCGCGCATTTTCAACATCGACGCCTCGGCGGAAAAATCCGGCGCGCCGCTGTCCACCATGCGCCCCACATGCCACAGCCAGGATTCGCACATCGCCAGATCGGTCGCCATGTCCGCCAGCATGAATTGAACGCCCTGAAACCCGATAATCGGGCCACCGGATTGTTTGCGCTGGTTGATGTAGGCCACGGCGTCCTCGAATGCGGCG
>JABJJH010000531.1 GCA_018660965.1 Rhodospirillaceae bacterium
CGGTGGTGGGCGTCATCACCAGCCCCACCGGGGCGGTGATCCGCGACATTCTGCACCGGTTGAGCGACCGGTTTCCGCGCCACGTTTTACTGGCCCCGGTTCTGGTGCAGGGGCAGGACGCGGCGGCGCAGGTGGCGGCCGCGATCAACGGGTTCAACGCCATGGACCCGTCCGGACCGGTTCCCCGGCCCGATTTGCTTATTATCGCGCGGGGCGGCGGCAGTCTTGAGGATTTGTGGGCGTTCAACGAAGAGGTCGTGGTGCGCGCGGCGGCGGCGTCGCGCATTCCGCTGATATCGGCTATAGGCCATGAAACCGACACCACGCTGATTGATTTCGCCGCCGATTACCGGGCGCCGACGCCCACCGCCGCCGCCGAGCGTGCGGTGCCGGTTCGCGAGGCGCTCCTGGAATCGGTTATCGAAATATCCCGCCGGTTGATTGGCGGCATGGCGCGCCTTTTCGAGGATCGCCGGTTGCGTGTCGAACTTCTGGCGCGCGGCCTGCCCGATGCGTCGAGCCTGCTGGGCGTGCGGATGCAGCGGTTTGACGGCGTGGTCGAGCGATTGGTGATGGCGGGCGATAGTTTCCTGGATCAGAAACGCCAAGCGGTGGCGTTGACCGCCGCGCGGTTGCGCCGCCCGGAACAAGTGTTGACCGAGAAACAATCCCGGCTGTCGCTTCAAGGCGCGGCGCTCGCCATGCACATGCGGCGCGTTATCGGCCAGTTGGAAGATCGGCTATCCAATGCGGGGGGGCGGTTCCAAAGCGCCCCGGTGGCGCGCCGCTTGAGTGAAGGGAAACGGACGCTTGACCGTTTGGCGCCGGCCCTGGACGCCGCATACGCGCGCCGGGCCGAGTCGGCGCAAACCCGTCTGACGGCGCTGTCCGATTTGCTTGAAAGCTATTCCTTCAAGCGTGTCCTGGATCGCGGTTATGCGGTTGTGCGCGATAGCGACGGCGTTCCGATCACCACGGTCGATGGGGCCAGGCCGGGCGACGCTGTCGGCCTGGAGTTTTCAGACGGTTCGGCGTCGGCGATCATTTCCGGCGATACTTCGGGACGGCGCCCCGCCCCGAAACGCGGTCGCGGCAAAAAGACCAAACCCGACCCGGATCGCGACCCCGATCGCCAGGGGAGCCTTCTGTGAGAATTTTGGCGGCCTTGATCCTGTGCGTGGGTCTGTCCGTTCCCGCGATGGCGGTGGATTTGCAGGGGGATTTCGTTCAGGGCGGACTGGTTCGTGGACAAACGGAACCGGGCGCTACGGTGATGGTGGGGGATCGCAAGGTCCGGGTGTCGGCGAAAGGGGTTTTTATTTTCGGGTTCACGCGGGATGCGCCATCGCGTGAAACCGTGTCAATTCGATTGCTGGACGGGACCGTGAGCGAACAAGGGGTGACCGTCAAGAAACGCGTTTATGATATCCAGAAAGTCGATGGTCTGCCGCCACGCATGGTGACGCCGCCGAAGGCCGTGCTGGCGCGCATTAAACGGGAAAATTCAAAAATCCATGCGACCAGAATGCAGGACAGCGCCGAACCATTTTTTGAACGGGGATGGATATGGCCCGCCCAGGGGCGAATTTCCGGCGTCTATGGCAGCCAGCGCGTTTTGAATGGAAAGCCGCGTCGGCCGCATTTCGGCGTTGATGTGGCGGCCCCGGTTGGCGCAAAAGTCGTTGCGCCGTCCGATGGCGTGGTCGTGTTGGCGGAACGAGACCTGTATTACACGGGCGGCACCGTCATTCTGGACCACGGGCATGGGTTGACCTCGGCGTTTTTACATATGAGCGCGCTCGTCGTTAAAGCCGGACAACATGTCCGTCAGGGAGATCATCTGGGCGCGGTTGGCGCGACGGGCAGGGTGACCGGGCCGCATCTCGATTGGCGGATGAACTGGTTCGACCGGCGCCTTGACCCGGCGTTGCTGGTCCCGCCCCAACCCAAGAAGTATCAATCAAAGAAGTCTAGGCCCAAGAAATCCTGGCCCAAAAATTAAGGTCGCGTCGCGGTTAACAACAAAGATTTTATGGCGTCGGGATCGCGCCATTCGACAACAACGTCGACAACTTCGACCATCGGGCGGGCGTCTTCGGGGACGCGTTGGAAATCCTTGGCCGTGGTCAACAAAACGGCGTTCTCCCTGGCGGCGGCCTCGACCAGAATTGCGATGTCGTCCGGTGTGTAGTCATAGTGGTCCGGGAAGGGATGTTGGGCGACGAGGACGCATCCAAGGTCTTTCAGCGTCTGGAAAAATTTGTCGGGCCGCCCGATGCCCGCAAAGGCCAGAACCTTGGCGCCGACATAACGTTGCGCCGCGCTGAGCGCCGCCAGGCGCGCGTCGATAATTTGCGTGTCTGGGGCCGTTCGACGAATCGTTTTCGCCGCGTCAGTGACGTCCGCGCCCATAACGACAACGGCGTCCGCGCGGGACAGTCCATTTGGTAATGGTTCGCGCAACGGACCTGCCGGCATGACTCGTTCGTTGCCAAACCCGTAACCCCCGTCCACGACAATCAAGGACAGCGTCTTCGCCACGCTTGGGTTTTGAAAACCATCATCCATGACGATGATCTCGGCGCCGTTCGAAATTGCGGCCTTGGCGCCGGCGAGCCTGTTCTTGGCGACCCAGGTCGGCGCGATGCGCGCCAGCAGAAGCGGTTCGTCGCCGACCTGTTTGGCGGTGTGGGCCGACGGATTGACCTGAACGGGGCCGGGCAGGCTTCCGCCATAGCCACGCGACAGGAAATGAACAGATTTGCCCAGATCATGAAGGATAGCCCCTGTCGCGATGGCCACGGGTGTCTTCCCCGCCCCTCCCGCGACCAAATTGCCGATACAGATAATGGGGACAGGGGCGCGCCATGGCATCGTGCAGCGTTGCCGAACGGCGCCGGCCATGGCGTAAATTTCGCTGAGTGGCGCCAAAAGGGCGGCGAGCCCTGATTGGGTCCGCCAGAATTCAGGCGCTCGCATAGGTGTCTTCGTGCGGCAGCGCATCAAGGAACGGGCTGAGCGATTCCATGACCAAATCCACAACGGCGTAATTATTCGCGGCGACGTTGGCGGCGGCTTCCGAAATTGACGCGGCTTCCTCGGGATTCGCCAACAAGTATGAAACCGCGTTGGCGAGCGCGTTGGCGTCCGTCACTTCAATCGCGCCGTTTGCCTCGTTCAATTCATTCGCGACCGTTTTGAAGTTGGTCATGTCCGGTCCATGGAGGATCGTGCAGTCGAGTTGAGCGGCTTCGAGTGGGTTATGCCCGCCATGGGAATGCATCGATCCGCCTACGAAAGCGATGGGCGCCAATCGGTAAAATAACCCGAGTTCGCCGAGCGTGTCGGCGATGTAAATATCATGGGAGGGGTCGATTGGATCGCCGTTGGATCGCCGCCCGACCTTCAATCCGCGGGCAGTGAAGGCGGCGGCGATTTCCGGGCCGCGATCGGGATGCCGGGGTACGATCATGGTCAGAAGGTTTGGATGGGCGTTCTTGATGACGCCATGGACTTCGGCGGCTATATCTTCCTCACCGGGGTGGGTGCTTGCGGCCAGCCAAACGGGCCGCCCGGCGATCTCGGCGCTTATCCGGTCCCATTCGTCTTCATCGACAGGAAGGGGTTCGGCGGAATACTTCAAATTGCCATGGCAAAGGACTCGGGCGGCGCCCAGGTCTTTGAACCGGGACGCTTCTTCTTCGGTTTGCGTCAAACAAAGCCGGAAGCAACCAAGGACGCCGCGAATGAACCCCGGCGCCTGGCGCCAGTTGGCGACGGATTGTCGCGATATTCGACCGTTGACCAGCGCGATTGGAATATTTCTATTGGCGGTTTCATGGATGAGATTCGGCCAGAATTCGGATTCGATCCAGATCGCGAAATCCGGGTCCCAATGATCCAGAAAGCGCCGGACCCATCCGATCCGGTCAACCGGGACGAACTGATGAAAACTTCGCGCGGGCAAACGGTCCGACATGATTGCCGCCGACGTCATCGTTCCTGTCGTCACAAGAACATGTAAATCCGTTCTGCGGCGCAACATGTGTTGGATAAGGGTTAAGGCGGATTGCGCTTCTCCCACGCTGGCGGCGTGTATCCAGGCGAGTGGTCCTGACGGTCGAATTCTGGACGCTTGCCCTTTACGTTCCGCGAATCGCTCCGGGTGTTCCTTTCCCCGCGCCAGGCGGCGGTTCAGGTAGTAATTTATGAACGGGCCGCCGAAACTGGTGACGCCGCGATATAAGGTCAGTCCGGTCATGCGGGCAAATCCGGCGTCGTTTCCGACGACGGCTCATTTTGGGGAGCCGCTGGGATGCTTTCCTGTCCCATAAGGTGGTCCGCTTGCGTGGTAAGCTCGGTTATCGCATGTTCCAGTTCCAGCCGTTTTTCCTCCATGTGCGCCTTGTCCGCGCTGGACGGCGCCAGTATTGGCTCCCCCCACAAATAAACGCCGCGCGCGAAAGGCAGCGGAAGCACGAAGCGATCCCACGAGGTGTGGATGCGCCGCCGCGTCGTCGCAAACGTCATGGGAATTATAGGAACCTTTGCAAGACGCGCCAGCAGTACGACTCCGGCGGCGGCGCGCATGCGTGGCCCCCGGGGGCCGTCCGGCGTGACGCCAACGACGCCGCCATTGGCGAGGACGCCCGCCAGGCGACGCAATGCGGTCGCACCGTCTTTGTTCGTGGAGCCGTATACAACGGAAAATCCAAAGCCTTCCAGAACACGGGCGACGATCCGACCATCCCTGTGCGCCGAGGCCAGAACCGTAACGGTATCGCCATATCGCCACGCCAGTCCCATCATCGCGAGACGTCCGTGCCACAAAGCGAGAATGAAGGGTTTGCCCGCTTCGTGAAATCCATTCGGGATGTCTTCGTTTTCCCGGGTCCATGATCCCGTCCAATAAACGAAACGAATGTACCAGAGAAGCAAGGCGCTGATGATCGTTTGGGTGAAGGCGCTGCGGAATATTAATTTGAGAGGGCGCACGGAACTTAGGTTCAAACGTTCGCCGGTGCGGCGTTCAGGGCCTGCACGCCGATCGCCCCGTCCACGATGGTCATTAACAGCAACGGCGACAAAGTTTTGCCAAGGCGCCGGCGCAGACATTGGAACCAATGGCGTCTTATAAGGGCGCAGCTTGATGTATTAACATATGTATCGATCGACAAATGCAGGAACCTTCTGAATTTCCGCAGCTATAACATGAGCTATCCGCGTGGGCCAATTCTGTGCCGTGGTATGCGTCGCGGTGCAGCGTCGGATTGCGCCATATTAGACTACATTTTATCATGCCCATGGGTTTTAGCGTCCGTCTACAACCAAGTTGAAATTTGGAAAGCAAATATAGGATCAATTCGAGCATACGTTTGTTAGTTGCAGCATTGGTTTTTCAAAGGTAAAGTCGCCACAGGAATGAATATTCATGTCGCCATGTGTTAAATTTGTTAAAGTAATGAGCGGTGGATTAGGAATTTTCGTTTCGCTATGAATTTTTTATGCAGTGCGCAGGAACAGAGAATTCGAAAATGAAGGGGAATTCGCAATATGGCTGATAACCAAGACGACACCAATTTGGTTCGTGTACAACATGCTGTTGTCGTGCAAAGCGGGTCGGATTTGCGGGCGTTAAATGATCTTTTGTCGGTTGGTTGGCGCGCGGTACAAACTTCGCCGCTAGAAACGAATGTTTTGGTGATTTTGGAGAATATAGGTACGCCCGACACCATTGAGGAGTTGCGCACCGCGCTAGGGTACGACGCTACTTTGGATGCCAAATAGGCCCTCCGGCACATTCGTTCCTACACTAAGGACCGCCAATTGCAGCCAGGAATAAAAGGTTTAGCACTGATGGCCGCCTTGGCGTTGACCTTGGTCGGCTGTAAGACGAACAATGAGGGCAGCATGCGTGCGTCCATGTTGATAACGGGCGCATTGGTTGGCGGCTTTGTCGGGTATAATTTTATAGGCAGCAGTGACGCGGCGCGTGTCATATTCGGTATGGCGGGTGTGGCTGCAGGCTCATATGGGGCGAAATACGCGTCCGATCACATTATCAAAAAAGACC
>JABJJH010000483.1 GCA_018660965.1 Rhodospirillaceae bacterium
TATCAAAAAAGACCAGGAACGCCGTAAAAAGGCGGCGTATCAAAGCCTTGTCGAGGTGGAAGAAGGTCTTCCGGTGTTTTGGGAAAACCCTGAGACCGGTTCCAGCGGGAGCTTCAAGGTCTTACGAACCTACAAATCAACGGAAGGCCGCGTCTGCCGGGAGCTTGAATCGCACGCCGCTGGCGAAGATGGCGCCGTTACAAAACAGCAAACCGCCTGCCAGTTATTCAATGGGGCCTGGGAACTCGTTTAGCCGCGCCGTATCGTTTAAATGCCGTTTCATCGAAAAAAAGGGGCCGCGTTCTAATGAGCGCGGCCCAAGTCTAGGGAGGAAACGCGCAAGAGCCGATGGGAATCGATCTCTTGCGGTGCAGCATTATCAGGGAGTGATTATGCTGCAATGCACAATATGATGGTGCGTCCGCTTCTTTTCAAGAGAAAATGCGTTGATTTCCAAAATATATTTATCGCTGCCGCCGCTTTGTAAGGCGGTAATAGGAATGGGCGGTTATGCGCCAAAGCCACTTCCGGTTTTTCGGTATTCGTCACGGGGCGGGCTGAAGATATCCAGTATTTTGGCGCCATCTGGCCCCGCGATAACCCCATGTTCTACATTGCCGGGCGTGCGCCAGAAATCGCCTTTGTTAACGGTGTGCTCTATTCCGTCCTGGATACGAATGGCGCTACCCTCAAGCAGGACGCCCCATTGTTCTTCCGGATGGCTGTGAATCGACCCTTTGGCGTTCGGCGCAATTTCCACGACTGACAGCATCGCGTTGTCGCCGACGAATATGTCCGTCTCGACGCCTTCCGCGAGTGTACGTTTGATTCCACCTTGGGGATTGAAAAGGTTAAAGAATGTTGGCTCGCTCATGATTGGTGACCTCCCGTCATAGGGTTAAGTGTTGATGCCGTGATGATACCAATAGCAACCGCCAAGGGGTAGGCGTGTGTTATGTCGACCTTGCGCACGCGGCGTTCATCGCAAATGATGTCAGGGACGGCGGAGCGCCGGGTTAAAACAATAATTGATGGAAAAACGATGGCTGAAAAAGATACAAACGGCCCCTACCGCACCTTCATGTTCGCCCCGGGAAATCACGCCCGGAAAGTGGAGAAAGTTTTCGACGTCGGCGCGGATGCGGTGATCCTGGATTTGGAAGACGCCGTGGCGACCAACGAAAAAATTGCGACCCGCGATCTTGTCGTGGCGGCCTTGAAATTGCCGCGTGGGCCTTTGGGATACGTTCGCGTTAATGCGTACGACACGGAATTTTGTTATGGCGATGCTGTCGCCATCGTTGGGCCATGGATCGACGGCATTGTGTTGCCCATGGTGGAAAGCGCCGATCAACTGCGATCGTTTGATTGGTTGTTACGCAATTTGGAGCGTGACCGGGGATTGCCCGAGGGCGTGATTGACCTGATCCCGATTATCGAAACCGGCAAAGGAGTCGCTGCGCTACCCGAAATCGCGTCGTGTGGAACCCGGGTCCGCCGTATGGCATTTGGCGCGGGAGATTATACGCTCGACATGGGCATGACGTGGTCCCTGGATGAATGGGAACTGGACCAGGCGCGGGCGCGAATGGTGCTGGAATCCCGTGTCGCGGGACTGGAAGCGCCCATCGATACGGTATGGGTGCATATAAAGGATATCGAAAACCTGGAACGGTCCGCCCAACGTGTCAAAGCGATGGGGTTTCAGGGCAAGATGTGCATTTACCCGCCGCAGGTTGAACCGGTCAACGCGACCTTTACGCCGACCGATGAAGAGGTGGCCCGGGCCAAGCGTATCGTCGCCGCCTTTGACGCGGCGGAAAAGGAAGGGTCTGCATCTATCCAACTGGATGGGTATTTCATCGACTATCCGATTGTCTACAAAGCGCAACAAACCTTGGCGGTCATGGAGACGATCCGGTCTCAGCGCTAACCACGAATGGAAAACCACCATGCATAATTTGAAGATCGACAGTGGCCGCCTTTGGAACAGCCTCATGGAAATGGCGAAAATCGGGGCCACCGAAAAAGGGGGTGTTTGCCGGTTGGCGCTGACCGATCTGGACCGGGAAAGCCGGGACTTGTTCGTTCGCTGGTGCGAGGATTCGGGGTGTACGGTGTCCTTCGACGCCATGGGCAATATTTTTGCGCGTCGCCCGGGTCGCAACAATGACCTTCCTCCCGTCATGGCGGGCAGTCATCTGGACAGCCAACCGACAGGTGGAAAATTCGACGGCGCTTATGGCGTGCTGGCGGGTTTGGAGGTGGTTCGCGCGTTGAACGACGCCGAATTTGAAACCGAAGCACCGGTTGAAGTTGCCGTTTGGACCAATGAAGAAGGCAGCCGCTTTCCGCCGGCGATGGTCGGTTCGGGGGCGTTCGCGCGCATATTCGACCTGGAGGAAGCGCACGGGAAGGCTGATATGGACGGCAAGACCATCGGAGAAGAATTGGCGCGCATTGGCTACAAGGGTGAGGGATGCGGGGGTCGGGATATCGGCGCCTATTTCGAAGCCCATATTGAACAAGGACCGGTCCTGGAGGCCAAGGAAAAAACAATTGGCGTGGTCACCGGCGGGCAAGGCCAGCGGTGGTACGAAATTGTCCTGACCGGTCGCGAAAGTCATGCGGGGCCAACGCCGATGGCGACCCGGCGCGACGCTCTGGTCGGCGCGTCGGAAATTGTTCAGGCGGTGAATCGAATCGGTCATGAATTTCAGCCCGGCGCCTGCGCGACCGTTGGAATGATGCAGGTCAGTCCCAATAGCCGGAACGTCATTCCCGGCGAAGTGTTTATGACCGTCGATTTTCGTCACCCCGACGACGACCGTTTGAAGGCTATGAACGACGCGTTGCGCGTTGCGGCGGACGCCGCCGCCGCGAAGCATACCCTGATGCTGAAATTTGAGCAGATTTGGAGTTTCCCGGCGACTCCTTTCGAACAATCTTGTGTCAACGCCGTCCGCAAGGGCGCTGAACAGGCTGGGTTCAGCCACATGGATATAGTCAGCGGCGCGGGGCATGACGCAATCTACATGGCGGGGGTCGCGCCCAGCGGCATGATTTTCGTGCCATGCGAAGACGGCATCAGTCATAACGAAATTGAAAATGCGACGCCGGAAGATATCGCGGCGGGTTGTCAGGTGCTTTTGAACGCAATTGTGGATAAAGCTGGCGGACGCTGACCCGTTGGGAACGCGCGCCATGCGGATTTGGGCTCTTGTCGCGCTGAAGATCAGTGTTTCGGTGTTGCTGCTGTGGTGGTTGGCGTCTGCGTTGGACTTCTCGGCGGTCGTTAAATCGCTTCAATCGATGGCGATTGGTCCCGTGATATTCGCCTATGCGGCGTTGCTGTTTTACGGCGTTGTCAGCGCTGAGCGCTGGCGGCGAATTTGCCGGAAACTGCGCGTTGTTTTGCCGTTCGGTTCGGCGCTGCGTTTGTTTTTTATTTCGATGTTTTTCAATCAAACGCTATCGACCACGATTGGTGGGGACGCCGCGCGTGTTTGGCTGTTGCGGGAGCAGGGCTTTCCCACGTTCATGGCTGTCGCCGGGGTTGTTCATGAACGGATCGCGGGTTTGTTGGGGCTGGGTGTGTTGGCGTTCCTGGCGACAATCCTGGTCACGGGTTCACATGTTTGGGGGGCGCCGATAATGGTTGCGGTCGGTGTTATGGCGGCGGTCATTTTAGGCGCTGAAGCCTGGTCTCCCGCCCGGCCCCGTTGGCTGCGTAGGGTCGTGCGGGCCTGCCGTTTGGCGCGAAGAATGTTGTTGTCCATGGAGGGACTACGGCTGCTTGTCCTGTCCATTGTCATTCATGGGATTGGCGGCGTCGCGGTCCATCAATTGTTGCGGGCCATGGGCCTGTCACTGGATTTATGGGTATGTCTGCTCGTCGTGCCGCCGACGTTGCTGTTGGCCACACTTCCCATCTCGATTGGCGGGTGGGGCGTGCGCGAGGCGGCGCTGGTCGCCGTTCTGGTCCCGCTGGGGGCGCCAGCCGCGGACGCGTTCATGGTGTCCGTGGTCTTCGGCGTTATGGTTATGGCTGCGGGGCTTCCCGGCGGGGTTCTGTTGCTTTTTCGCCATGGAGCGCATGAACGCTCCATACCGACAGGCTGAACACAATCGCGGCGCCAAGTTGGTGCAACACCGCGACCGGTAAAGGGATCACAAGCAACAGGGTCGTGATTCCGAGTGCGAGTTGAACCATGACCGACAGTATGAGCAGGGAGAGCGCCCGGTGCGCGCCGGCGCCAATGTCCGAAGAACGTCCCTTGACCCATAACACGATGACCAGACCGGTGGTTATATAAGCCATGATCCGGTGGTCGAACTGGATGACGCCATGGCTTTCGAACGCATTGAGCCACCAAGGCTCTAATTCGAAAAATTCTTGCGGTGCGAAGCCGCCGTCCATGAGGGGCCATGTGTTATAGATAAACCCCGCGTTGGAGCCCGCGACCA
>JABJJH010000310.1 GCA_018660965.1 Rhodospirillaceae bacterium
GATGGCGAAACGCTTCTCATCGAAGATGCGCCGCTTTTGGAAAAAAACATAAAACACAACATTGAAGTCGTTGTTGACCGCGTCGTGTTGCGGGACGGCGTCGAGTCCCGCCTTGCGGATTCTCTGGAGACGGCGTTGGGCTTGTCCGACGGCCTTGTGTTCGTTGATGACGCCGATACGGATGAACGAACAATGTTGTCCGCGCGCTTCGCCTGCCCCGTTTCCGGCTTCACCATTGACGAAATTGAACCCCGCCTGTTTTCGTTTAACAACCCGTTTGGCGCGTGTCCGGTTTGTGATGGTTTGGGCACGATGAACCTTTTCGATGAAGAATTGATCGTTCCGGATGCATCCAAGTCGCTCAAAGACGGCGCCATCGCGCCCTGGACGAATGCGTCTTCACCCTATTACTTACAGACGCTGCAAAGCCTTGCGAAACACTTCAAAGTTTCCATGGGAACCCCATTTCAGGATTTACCGGAAAAGGCGCAGAAAGGCATCTTGTACGGTACGGGCAAGATCGCCGTTACAATGACGTATGATGACGGCTTGCGCGCGTATGAAACAAAAAAAGCCTTCGAAGGCGTGCTGCCCAACCTGAACCGGCGTTGGCGCGAAACCGACAGCAAATGGCTGCGCGAGGAACTGGGCAAATATCAAACATCGCACGCCTGTGAAACCTGCCATGGCGACCGATTAAAACCGGAAGCGCTGGCCGTTAAAATCGCCGACCGCCACATTTCCGATATTGCGTCGCTATCGATTAAGCGTGCGCATGCCTGGTTCGGCGAATTGCCGGAGTCATTGACCGATCAGCAGCTTGAAATCGGCAATCGAATTTTGAAGGAAATCAACGAACGGCTTTCGTTCCTGGTCAATGTCGGACTGGAATACCTGACATTGAGCAGGTCCTCCGCAACGCTGTCAGGTGGTGAAAGTCAGCGAATTCGCCTCGCGTCGCAAATTGGTTCCGGCCTTACCGGCGTGCTGTATGTTCTCGATGAACCTTCCATCGGTTTGCACCAACGCGATAACGCGCGATTGCTGGAAACGCTGAAACGACTCAGAGACCTTGGAAACACGGTCATCGTCGTCGAACATGACGAGGAAGCCATTCTAAGCGCCGATTATTTGGTTGATATGGGTCCCGGCGCCGGCACCCATGGCGGCAGCGTGATCGCTTACGGCACACCCAACGAAGTTATGCAGTGCACCGAAAGCCTGACGGCGCAGTATTTGTCCCGCTTCCGTCAGATTGAGGTGCCGGAAAAACGCCGACGGGGCGCCGCGAAAAAGCGGTTACGAATCAAAGGCGCCTCGGCCAACAACCTGGATAATGTCAGCGTGGACATTCCCTTGGGAACATTCACTTGCGTCTCCGGCGTTTCGGGAAGCGGAAAATCAACGCTTATCATCGACACCTTATACAAAGCCTTGGCGCGGCAACTTAATGGCGCGCGCGCACATCCGGGTCGCCACGACGCCATTGAAGGCGTCGAGTTGCTCGACAAGATCATCGATATCGATCAATCCCCAATCGGGCGGACGCCACGCTCGAACCCAGCGACCTATACCGGCGCCTTCACGCCAATTCGCGAATGGTATTCCGGTTTGCCTGAGGCCCGCGCGCGCGGTTACGCACCAGGCCGGTTTTCATTCAACGTCAAGGGTGGGCGCTGCGAGGCATGCCAGGGTGACGGCGTCATTAAAATCGAAATGCATTTTCTGCCCGATATCTATGTCCAATGTGATGTATGCAAAGGGAGCCGTTATAATCGGGAAACCCTGGAAGTCACGTTCAAGGGAAAGTCCATTTCCGATGTTCTTGATATGACGGTCGATGACGCCGCCGATTTCTTTAACGCGGTTCCTTCCATACGAGACAAGTTTGTCACCCTTCAACGCGTTGGCCTTGGGTATATCAAGGTCGGTCAGCAGGCGACGACCCTGTCCGGCGGCGAAGCTCAACGAGTGAAACTGGCGAAGGAATTATCGCGCCGCGCGACTGGTCGCACGCTTTATATTCTCGACGAACCAACGACGGGATTGCATTTCGAGGATGTCCGCCGGTTGTTGGAAGTTTTGCAGGCGCTGGTCGATACCGGTAATACGGTCGTCGTGATCGAACACAATTTGGAAGTTCTCAAGACGGCGGATTACATCATCGACCTTGGTCCCGATGGCGGTGACGGCGGCGGTCGTATCGTCGCGCACGGCACGCCGGAAGTAGTGGCGCAGGTCGAGGAAAGCCACACAGGGCGCTTCCTGGCGCCATATTTTTCCGGCGCGACACAACCCCAAAGACGCGCATCCTAGGATAATAGAATTATGTCGGAGTTACGGAACATTCACGTCGTTGGAGGCGGATTGGCCGGGTCTGAAGCCGCGTGGCAAATCGCGCGTCGCGGCATTCCGGTGATATTGCATGAAATGCGGCCCGTGCGCGGCACGGATGCCCACATGACGGACGGGTTGGCGGAACTGGTCTGTTCCAATTCGTTTCGTTCCGACGACGCGGAACAAAACGCCGTTGGTTTGCTGCATGAAGAGTTGCGTCGTTGCGGGTCGTTGATCCTATCGGCGGGCGACGCCTGCAAGGTTCCCGCAGGCGGCGCTTTGGCGGTCGACCGCGAGCAATTTTCAAACCATGTGACGAGCGCGTTGGAAAAAGACCCGCTAATCACGATTGATCGTGGTGAAATTACCGGTTTGCCGCCGGAAGACTGGCAGTCCGTTATCATCGCGACGGGTCCCCTCACCTCGCCCGCGCTCGCGACCGCCATTTCGGATCTCACCGGTGAAGAATCGCTGGCGTTTTTCGACGCTATCGCGCCAATCGTCTACAAGGACACAATTGACTTCGATAAGGCGTGGTTCCAGTCGCGCTATGACAAGGGTGACGGGTCCGATTACATTAATTGTGCGTTGAACAAGTCGGAATACGACGCTTTTCTCGAAGCCTTGTTGTCAGCCGACAAGGTCGCCTTTCACGAATGGGAGACCTCCACACCTTATTTCGAAGGGTGTTTGCCCGTTGAGGTCATGGCGTCTCGAGGAAGGGAGACGTTGCGCTACGGCCCCATGAAACCGGTCGGGTTGACCAATCCCAACAATCCCGAAAAACCCCACGCCGTTGTTCAGCTTCGCCAGGATAACGCGCTTGGCACGTTGTATAATATTGTTGGGTTTCAAACGAAGATGCGCCATGGCGAACAGACATCTGTCTTGCGCATGATCCCGGGATTGGAAAACGCCGAATTCGCGCGGCTGGGCGGATTACATCGAAACACTTTTTTGAACAGCCCGAAGGTCCTGGACAACCAACTTCGGCTGACGGCTTGTCCCAGGCTGCGGTTTGCCGGGCAAATCACCGGCGTCGAGGGTTATGTTGAATCCGCCGCCATGGGATTGATCGCCGGTCGCTTTGCTGTGGCGGAAGGCTTAGGCGAAACAATGATCGCGCCACCGGCAACAACCGCCTTGGGCGCGCTACTATCCCATATAACAGGCGGGGCTGACGCCAAAACCTTTCAGCCCATGAACGTTAATTTTGGATTGTTCCCCCCACCGCCCGCGCCACCGTCAACAAACGGAAAGCATCGAAAACTGCGCGGCAAGGACCGCAAGCTGGCCTATACCGCGCGCGCCAACGCAGACCTTGGCCTGTGGTTAAGCGACGTTGACGCCCCCGCCGCTTAAGCGGTTCAAATGCGCCTCATGAACGCACACGCCACCAGTCGCCATGCGCGCAACGGCGGTGATTCCGCGAATGCCGGATCAAAGATATTATACGCCACCCTTGCGAAACGACGATTGTACTGACGCGCCAGGGGTGCAATTAACAGCGGCGACAAAAACTCAGGTCCGATGACCCCGCGTTCCTTTCGCACAGCGACCAATTTCGAATCCGCAACCTTCGAAATAGACTGAATCAGCCCCGCCAGTTCCTGCGTTGGTCGCAATTCGCCAACCGATTGAGTATCGACACCATATTCGGCCATCATTTTAGTCGGAAGATAATTACGTCGTTTCCTAAGGTTGAACGGCAGTGCTCGCATTAATCCCGTCATTGCCCATGCCGTCGCGGCGTCCCGCGCAACGGACAGAACGCGCTCATCCGCAGGGCCAAGAATGTCGAGCGCCAATAACACCAATGGAACCGTGGTTCCGGCTCCGTATCGAATGAAATCATCCAGAAATTCGGGTGGCGACTTGGTGATGTCAACGGCGCGCGCCTCAATCAAGGCGTCGAAATATTCACGCCGCAGATTATGATCGTGTACAACCCGTTGCAAAGGTTTGGCAATTGGATGAGATGGTGGTTCAGCGTTGAAAATGCCGTCCAGTGTGTCACGCCACCATTGGAATCGCATTTGCGCCAAAATAGGCTCGGAAACCGATTCGTGAATTTTCGCAATTTCCAGATTAAAAGCATACAAAGTAAACAGCGCATCGCGCGCGTGGGCAGGCGCAAACAGAACCGTCAAAAATCGATCCGGATCAAATTTCCGAACCTCTGTCGCGCAATATTCCAAGGGCCGCCTCCGCATCACCGCCACATAACCTAATTTCTGAAAATTAAGTAAAGATTACAAAGGGTACGTCCAATACCCAACTTATTCATTTGGTTTATCACCGTTGACTTCCTAACACATTTTATTTTCCAATAACCTGATTCTGGCGAACCCATCGGGTGAATTCTAAAGTCATGAACAGCTCTTCTTAAACTGCGCTAAAATTATGCATCTATACAAAATTCCAAGATTTACGCATAATTACTATTCACGCACACAATATTTGGTGCGTCACTAAACAATCCGTAACAATAGAGGGTGGAAAAACCATGGCAGGCATTTTATCTGATTTAAAGAAAACGGTCATCACGGGGTTTATCGTAACGATACTGCTTTTCCTTATGTACTACCTTTATGGCGACTATGACGGCGCGACGTTTGGAAAATTCCTGTTCCGATGGTTGCATGTAATTTGCGGCGTAATGTGGATAGGGATACTCTGGTATTTCAATTTCGTTCAGATTCCGAATATGCCAAATATTCCCGATGACCAAAAACCGGCGATCGGCAAGGTTATCGCGCCAGCGGCGTTATGGTGGTTCCGCTGGGGAGCTATGGGCACGATCATTACCGGCCTTATCCTTGCGATGATGAACGGCTACATCGCCAATGTGCTATCCCTTGGGTTGGTCGAAGGATCAACGTCGGGCCATAGATTACTTGGTATCGGCATGTGGTTTGGCATCATCATGTGGTTCAACGTCTGGTTCATAATTTGGCCGAAGCAGAAAGTAGCTTTGGGAATCGTCGATGGCACCGCCGATGAAAAAGCCGCTGCAGGCCGTACGGCGATGTTGTTCTCACGAACAAACACGCTTCTTTCGTTTCCGATGTTGTTCGCGATGATATCGGCGCAGGGGCTATACAACATTTCCTAACACGCCAATAAAGTTGCTTTAAGTGAAAGCGGGGTCTTCTCAAGGCCCCGCTTTTATTTTGCCTTATGGCATCGCCAGCAAGGCCCCTGCAACACGTCGTCCATCACCCATCAGCAAATTGTAGGTTCGGCATGCAGCGCCGGTCTCCATGATATCAACGGCGATACCGGCGTCTCTGAGGCTTTGTCGAAGCGGGGACGGTAGAAGTTGCATTCGTTCACCTGCGCCAATCAAAAGCACCTCGACCTCAGCAGTCAGAACAGGCGCCAGGGAATCCAGCGTAATCTCATGGAATCCGTTCACTACCCAAGGCTTGGTCCAGGATTCAGTGACGAGTATGGATGTTGTGTATTCTTGTTGGGAGACCTGGAAGCGGCCGCTTCCATAGCTGTCGATAACCTGTCGACCACCGGGTATGAGCGGCGTGATATCCACCGTCGATCAGGACGCTTGCGCCTCGTCGAGTTCGCCGCGGGTGTCTTCCGCGCCACGATCAGGACGGACATATAATAAAAACGGAACCGCCAGCCAGATCGAAGAGTAGGTCCCGATCAGCACACCCCAGATCAAGGCGATGCTGAACCCCCGAATAACCTCGCCACCAAAAATGTATAGCGCGCCCAACGCCAGCAACGTCGTCACACTGGTCATGGTGGTTCGCGACAATGTCTGGTTTAGGGAATTATTGAACAATTCAGCCAGTGGCATTTTCTTGTATCGGCGCATGTTTTCCCGGACACGGTCATACACCACGACCGTATCGTTGATGGAATACCCCGCGATAGTCAGAACCGCCGCCACGGTCGCCAAATTGAATTCCAGTTGGATAAGCGAAAAAAGCCCAACCGTGGTGATGACGTCGTGCACCAGGGCGATCACCGCGCCGAGCCCGAACTGCCATTCAAAGCGAAACCAGACATAAACCAGGATGGCGCCAATCGCCGCTAAAACCGCCCAGGTCGCCGCTTCGCGAAGTTCGGCGCCGACGGTCGGACCGACAAATTCGGTGCGCCTGTATTCCGCCACGGAGTCGCCAAGCGCCGCCTTGACTGCGTCAATCGCCGCCTGTTGCCCCTTATCCCCACCATCCTGTTTTTGGATGCGAATCAGCACATCATCCGAGGCGCCGAATTCCTGCAGCGTCACGTCGCCTAAATTCAGGTTGCTTAATTTCGTGCGCAACGACCCAAGGTCGGCCGGACCGGTCGTCTTGATTTCAATCAGGATGCCCCCCAGGAAATCAATGCCAAGGTTAAGGCCTTGCGTAAAGAACAGGCCCAATGACGCGATAATCAGGAATCCCGACATCGCAAAGGCCAACACGCGTTTGCCAATGAAATCAAACGCCGTATTGTCGGGAACGAGTTTCAAAAGTTTCATGCGCATCCCCTAGATTGGCAAAGTGGCGGGGCGAACGCGCCGCAGCCATAAAACGATCAGCAACCGCGTGACCATGATCGCGGTGAACATCGATGTCCCAATACCGATCATCAACGTAATGGCGAAGCCCTTTATGGGCCCAGAACCGAAGGCGAACAGCAGTACAGCCGCTATTAGCGTGGTCAAATTTGCATCGATAATCGTCGTGATCGCGCGTCGGTATCCGGCATCGATCGAGGATATTGGCGTGCGCCCGTTGGCGACTTCCTCTCGTATTCGTTCGAACACCAGAACGTTAGCATCCACCGCCATGCCGATGGTCAACACGATACCTGCGATGCCCGGTAGCGTCAGCGTTGCTTGTAATCCTGATAGCAGCGCGATGATCAGCGAGATATTGAAGAACAACGCGATGTTCGCCATGATTCCGAAGAGGCCATACGACACAATCATATAGGCGACGACTAAAACCAATCCGATGATGCTGGCGATTTGACCGGCGTCGATGGAATCCTGCCCTAAACCCGGTCCAACGGTGCGTTCTTCCAATATGGTGATCGGCGCGGGTAATGCGCCCGCCCTCAACAACAACGCAAGGTCCTGGGCTTCCTGCACGGTGAATCGTCCCGAGATGATCCCGCTCCCGCCCAGAATTGGCTCATTCACCCGTGGCGCGCTGATGACTTTCTTATCAAGCACGATCGCCAAGAGTTTTCCGACATTGTCCTTTGTCGTGTCGCCAAATTTTCGCCCGCCAACGGTATCGAATCTGAAGCTAACAACCGGCTGGTTGTCTTGAAAAGTCGCCTGAGCGTCCACAAGACGGTCGCCGCCGACCCGTATGCGTTTTCGCACGAGATACTTGAGTGGTTGTCCGGTGGCGTCCAAATCCTCGGACGGCACAACCATGGAGCCAGGTGGAACACTGCCGCGCAGTGCGCCGTCGAGAGAGTTCGTTTGATCGACGAGATGAAAATTCAACTTAGCTGTCTTGCCAAGTAGTTTTTTAATCCGCTCGGGGTCATCCACGCCGGGCAGTTGCACCAGAATGCGCGCCTTGCCCTGTCGTTGTATCGTGGGCTCGCGCGTGCCGGTTTCATCGATCCTGCGGCGAATGATCTCAATGGATTGTTCAACCGTACTGTCAATACGCGCGCTCACGGCGTCTTCTGTCAAAGTCAGCGAAAAACGACCATCGCCAACCACTTCAATGTTAATTTCCTTGGTCGGCGCCCCGAACTGATTCAGCGTTGAGGCTTTGAATTCTTCGTTAAGTTTCGCCTCCACGTCATCCGCCGTGTTTGGGTCCCGCGCGGAAAACACAACCGCTTGATCTCGGACGCCCAAACCTTTGTAACGAATCTTAGCGCCGCGAAGCATTCGGCGAACGGAATCCTCAACCCCCGTCAATCGCTCGGCGATAACGGTTTTGGTATCGACTTTCAGCAGAAGATGGGATCCACCTTGAAGATCGAGACCCAAATTGATTTGCTTGCCCGGCAGCCACTCCGGCAAATCCGAGAATGTATTTTTCGCGAAGAAATTGGGAACCGCATACAGCACCCCAAGAACGCAGACGAGTGCGATCAGAATCCGGTTCCGGGTAGGGATATTGATCATGAAGGGCGCCTTTATACGCAGATGAAAGTCGGACCAGCGCTATTTCTTGCCGAGCAGTTTGCCAATGAGGCCGCCCGAGGACTGTTCCCCTGAATCATTCGCTGGCGTCGCGTCGGACGCCTTGGCGCGTGACGAATTGCTCGGCGTCGTGACGGTCGAAATCGTACCGCGCGCGACGCGGACGCGGACGCCTTCAGCGATTTCCACCATAACTTCCGCTTCGTTCACAACTTTGGTGACCGTGGCATATAGACCACCGCCCGTTATAATCTTATCCCCGCGATGAAGAGCGTTGATCATTTCAGTGTGGGCTTTCATTTTTTTCTGTTGCGGCCGGATTAACAGAAAGTAGAAAACCGCAAATATAAGAATAAGCGGAAGAAACGACGTAAACATGTCGCCGCCGCCTGCCCCCGCGCCCTGCGCCCATGCTTCGGATATAAACATCATGCTCTCCATAAGTTACCGCGCGACCCTACGCAGCCGCCGGAATATAGCCCCCCTCGCCGCAAATGCAATCAAACGAGGCTTTAAATTGCAGCGTTGACGAGACAGGGACGTATGCTAGTTTCCGCCGCCTTTCAACCAGCATACTAGTTATATTATGGACAATCAGGAAATGAATACGCTTTTGGCGCGGATCGCTGACAGTCTGGAGCGCCTAGCGCCGCCACCGCCCGAAGCCAATGACCTTAATAGCGCCGACGCCTTCGTCTGGCATGCAGACTTTAACCGCTTCGAACCGGTCCATTCGGTCAACAGACTGGACCTGTCATTGCTGAAAGGCATTGAACAGCAATGCGAAACGCTTCTGGAAAATACACGACAATTTGCAAATGGCCTGCCAGCCAATAATGCGTTGTTGTGGGGCGCCCGGGGCGCGGGCAAAAGCTCGTTGGTGAAATCGGTGCACGGCGAGATCAACCAAGCTCAAGCCGGCGCGTTGGCGTTGGTCGAAATCCACCGGGAAGATATCCCGACACTGCCCGCCTTATTGGCGATGATCAAGGCGGCGAAGCGGCGGACGATCGTGTTCTGCGACGATTTGTCATTTGATGGCGAAGACGCCAGCTA
>JABJJH010000355.1 GCA_018660965.1 Rhodospirillaceae bacterium
GCACCTATTTCTGGATAGATCCGCTTGAAGACATGGTCGTCGTTTTCTTGACGCAGCTCATGCCGTCTTCCGCCTTGCCGTTGCGCCAGGACCTGCGGCGGATGGTTTACGACGCCATCGCTTCTTGATCAGGCGGGCGGCAACGCATGCCGCAACCGTCCCAATCCTTCCTCGATGATTTCCAGGGATGTGGCGAAAGATAGCCGCAAGTAATGTTCGCAGGACGCCCCATAGGCGCTCCCCGGCGTCAGGATGACCCCTGTTTCGTTTAACAGGCTTTCGGCGACTTGTCTGCTGCCACCCCAGGACTCGGGGATTTGCGCCAGGGCGTAAAAGGTGCCTTCCGGCAATGGACAAACGACGCCTTCTATCTGGTTGAGGCCCCGCGCGACGGCGTTGCGCCGTTGCGCATATATATCCCGCATCTCCTCGACGAAGGGCAGTCCTTGCTCGAAGGCGGCGATGGCGGCGAATTGAATGATGCTGGCGGCGCATCGCGTGGTGATGTGGTTTATTTTCGTTAAGACCGGCGCCAGCGATTCAGGCGCGATGCAATATCCCAACCGCCACCCCGTCATGGCGAAGGATTTGGACAGGCTGGTGGCGATGACGGTCCGCTGCGCCGCATCAGGGCTAACGGATGCAATTGAAACGTGCTCGGAGCCTTCATACACGAGCTCGCCGTATACTTCATCGGCGATGATCCACAAATCGTGTTCTTCAGCGATCCCGGCAATGCCGGTCAATTCATCACGCGACAAAACACGGCCCGTCGGATTCCAGGGGGTGTTTACGATAATCGCCCGCGTTCGCGGTGTGACGGCGGCGGCGATTCGATCGGACTCCACGATGAACCGGCCTTCGATTGTCGGCATGGCGACGCCAACGGGAACAGCGCCTGAAAGCCGAACCATCTGACGATACGGTCCCCAGCATGGTTCGATCACGAGAACCTCGTCGCCAGGGTCTAGAACAGCGCGCATGATCGTCGATAGCGCGCCATAAGATCCGTTCGTAACAACAATGGCGTCGGCGGACGCTACGACCCCATGCCGCGATTGTTCATACTGGACAATAGCGTTTCGAAGTTCCGGCAGTCCGGCGGGGTCCACGTATTTGCCATTCCCGTCTTGAATCGCCTTTAACGCCGCTTCTTTCACCGGTGGCGGCACGTCGAAATCGGGCTCGCCAACGCCAAAGTCCACGATGCTCATGCCTTTCGCTTCCAAGGCGTCGGCGGCGCGGCGCATGGCGACAACGGTGGAACCGCCGGTTGATAGCGCGAATTCAGAGATTTTCGGGGACATTATCTAAAGGGTCTCCTGTAGATCTTGGTTTGATTCCAAGCGTAGAATTCGCCAAATTATACTTGTCGGTTCTGTTAACGCCATGAGCAATGCCGTCAACATTCAAATGACCCGTGTTAGCAGGATAAATTAAAACATGACTCAACCTTCTTGCCGCCTTTCCATTGACGTCGGCGGCACGTTCACCGATGTCGTGTTGTTGGATGAATCCTCCGGCGCCATTCACTTCGCCAAGGTGTCGAGCACCCCATCGGACCCGTCCAAAGGCTCGCTTCACGCCGCCGAGACGATCCTCGCGTCACATAAAATATTGCCGGAAAGCGTCTCCGACCTTATTCACGCAACGACCGTCGCCACCAACGCCGTGTTGGAAGGCGACGGCGCCTGCACCGGATTGATCACGTCACGCGGGTTCCGCGATACGCTCGAAATGCGCCGGGAAGGTCGCTACGACATTTACGATTTGAATATACAGGCGCCGCCGCCTTTGGTTCCCCGGGCGCGGCGCATGGAAATCGACGAACGGATTACCTTCGACGGTGTTGTTTTAACGCCGCTCGACGAAGATCAAATTATCGCCGTCATCACCACGCTTGTCGAAGACCACAAAATTGACGCGCTGGCGATCTGCCTTTTGCACGGTTACGCCCATCCGGAACACGAAAGGCGCGTGGCGGGCGTCGCGGCGCGCCATTTTCCCGAATTGACGGTAAGTGTTTCTCATGATGTGGCGGGTGAAATCAGGGAATATGAACGGGTGTCGACGACGGTGGTGGACGCCTATGTAAAACCGCTGTCGCAGCGCTATATCACGCGCTTGGCCGTTGGCTTGCGCGCCCTGAAAATGC
>JABJJH010000294.1 GCA_018660965.1 Rhodospirillaceae bacterium
CCCGCGCAATCGCGATCAGGTCCGCCTGCCCCTTTTGAAGAATTTCCTCGGCCTGTTCCGCATGGACGATCAACCCCACCGCCATGCTCATCATGTCCGCTTCAGCGCGAATTTTTTCCGCATAAGGCACCTGATAGCCATACCCCACCGGACCGGCGCTGATAACGGGACTGCCCCCCAAACCACCGGAAGAACAATCGATCACATCGACGCCCTTGTCCTTGACGATCCGCGAAAGGGCGACGCTTTCGTCGGGACCCCATCCGGCGTCGTCCTCAACCGACAGGCGCATGAACAACGGTTTGTCGTCGGGCCAATTGGCGCGCACGGCCTCGGTAATTTCGATGGCGAAGCGCATGCGGTTCAAGTCGGACCCGCCGTATTCGTCATTGCGCCGGTTCGCCTTGGGCGACAGGAACTGGTGAACCAGATATCCATGCGCGGCGTGAATTTCCAGAATATCGAAGCCCGCCGCATGCGCGCGCGCCGCCGCCTTGCCCCAATTTTCGACCGTAATTTTAACTTCATCCGCCGACAATGCGCGCGGTTCGGGTTCTCTGTCGCTGGAGCCCAGCGCGCTGGGCGCGACCAGTTCCCAATCGCCCCAATCATCGACGCCCGCCTCCTTGGCGCCTTCGGGCGTCAGGGGCGCGCCGCCCTGCCACGGACGAAACCGCCGCGCCTTGCGACCGCTGTGCCCGATTTGCAACGCCGACACTGAATTTTGTTCCTTAATAAAATCGGACAGTCGCTTGAAATGTGGGATAAAAGCATCGTCCCAAAGCCCAAGGTCGCCCGCCGTGCCGCACCCGCGTCGCTCCACCTTGGTCGATTCGACAAACACCAATCCGGCGCCCCCGGCGGCGAACCGTCCAACATTCATCAAATGCCAATCCGTCGGAAACCCCTTCACGGCCGCGTATTGGTGCATGGGCGCGACGACCACGCGGTTTTTAAGCGTGACGTTTCTGATTTTAAGCGGTTCGAATAATAGTGGGCTCGGCATGTTGTATCCTCAAATTTACAAGTGTGGGGCGGGCGACGACGCCACGATGACCAGCGCGGCGCGATAGTCTACACAGGATGTCGCGGCGCATCCAATTCGAGGGCTATTCAAGTGAATTTTTCATGGCGGCTTTCAGCCCAGGACAATTACAGGACCGCCCGCACATTCTTCAAACGAAACGGGTCTTCGAAATTTGTCACGACGACTTCCTCGCTCACCGTATCCAGCACGGCGCAGCTTAATTGCCGGTCGTTGGTATGGTCGCGTCCGTCGCCGGTCGATCCCGGATTAATCACCAGAACGCTGCCGATCCGCCGCACGATTTGTTGATGCGTATGGCCGTACAGCACGAAATCGGCTTCCGCCTCGCCGAATTGTTCGATTTGCGGGCTATGCGGATAGACATAAGTCCCGCGCGGTTCCCAGGGCGTTGAATGGACCATCAGGACTTTCTTGCCGCCGACGTCGAGTTCCTTCCGTGCCGGCTGGTCCGCCAGCCATTGCAGCAAGCTACGGTCAATCGTGTCGCGTTCACGCGCCCGAACGCCCTGGGGGCCCAGAAACACTTCTTCATGGTTGCCCTGAATGACATGCGCATCGCGTTCCTTCAGCAACGCGACGACGTCGTTGGAAAACCGGTACTCATAGATACTGTCGCCCAGGCAAAGTAATTCATCGACCTGCCCCATGATGTCCAGGGCTTGGGTCAAACCGTCGATATTACAATGCAGATCGGAGACGATGCCGAGCTTCACGCAGTCTACCTTCCGGCGGAATAGAAGCCGCGATAGCGGCAAGGACCGACAGCTTTAATAATTTCGCGCCGAATTACAATGTGATTTTCAATGTGAAACCAAAGCCTTTAGCCGCTCAATACGCGTCACGTCATCGTAATGCTGGGTTCGATAGGTGTCATAGAGATGAGTTTGTCGAGAAATCACGTCCTCGAAATTCTTGGCGATCAGTAAGTCTCCGAATTGAAGATCTGAATCGAGCGCGCCTAACATTCGTTTCAACATTTTATCGCCCAATGATTTGCGATAATGTCCAGCTTCCCAATACCAACGGGATGCAACGCCAAGCTCGCCTTTTTTAGGAGCGGGACTGATATTAGGCGGGTACATCGCCGCGAAATCCCACAATGGAATTGTTGCGCCGGTCTCCCTGGTAATTATTGAAATTTCCCGCGCTAGGGAGCGTTTGAACTGATTAAAAGTGTCGATATGACCAGTAAGCGACATACTTGCCAGGATATCGGCGTGATACGGATGCAGAAAAACAAACGTCTTTTTGCCCATTAACGCACGTTTTCTTAAAAAACGAAGGATCGCCAACCATTCTGGCGCGTCGGTATTTCGGCTACAATATGTATTTCGCGCGACGTATGATTTCAGGTTTTCCCTATTCTTTTGTTCGAAAATAACAGCTTGTCCTTCTAAATTAATACTCTCCCAAATATCGTCCCACGGATTAAATCCATCTTCGGTCATATGCCGACTACCTGGTTGACGCTGCGCTCCAATTGTCCGCAACGAATCGACAATCGCCATCAATGAAAAGTGGGTTTTAATAAAAATCCCCGCCTCCCACCACGCAGCTTCCGTCACGCCCACCTTCGGAGGCAATTCACAATTCACGGATGAAATAAAGTCCAAATAATCTATCCCAAGAAATATATTGGATGTCTCAACCAATCGGTTGTTTCCTTCAACCAGTTCTATGGATGAATTTATTTTATAGTTTGGAATCCCTAGATTAAAAACGGGTGTGAGTGAGCGAGGCCATGCCAAACTTTTGGGATCGAAACCAGCATCGACACGAGAATTTCCGAGCACCAAAGTAGCAACGTTTAATCTTCGAACACGCGCCATTTTTGCTTCGACGCGATGTCGGTAGGAATGAGGCTTTCGGACATTAAAATTTTGAAATACCGGACTACCATCGATGCCATAAGGATCAACCACAAGTGTGGAAATCCCTGCAAACAAGAGCCAGAATACAACTGCGCATCCCATTGAAAGCAAAAATACCGCATATTTTGGCTTAGCTTGAGATCGCATGACTATACTCAAAATTGAAAATAAAGAAATTCGCTGACCTGACTCAACGCCAAGAACCCGACCGACAAAACAAGCGACATCGTCATAGCCCATGCTATCGTAGGTCGCCACTTTAAACGCTGTATGGTCCGGTAAAGCCTCGCCGGCCAAAGCGATGCTGACCAATCTTCCTGTAGTTTCTCACGCCGCAATACCGGTCGATACCGCGACATGATATCCAGAGAATTTGGCGCCACGAATGCGACGAGCAATGCACCGGTGATCCAAAGCCAACCCCATATGAATTGTGCCCCCCCGCCAAGCGTAAACCTTACGCCAACCTCTTGAAGCAAGTGGCCAATCACACCCAGCCGCACGCCAATCGCATTCGGCAGGGATAATCCGTGATCGCCGGACATCGCCAAAAGCATGGCGAAGGCTCCGTCCAAAGTCTCCGACCGAAAAAACACCCATCCGATTACGACGGCAAGGAAAGTAATAACATGTGAAATTCTCCGCAAAACCCAGCGTGCATTCGGTGAACCGAAGCCGTTGAAACGCCGTGTCATACGTTGCCACGCGTGATTCACAACAAGGTACAACCCATGGAGCCCCCCCCAAATCACGAAAGTCCATCCTGCACCATGCCACAAGCCGCCAAGCAACATCGTTAACAAGAGATTGGTATATCGACGTAAGTTTCCTTTACGATTTCCGCCGAGCGGAAAATAAAGATAGTCTCGTAGAAACCGGGACAAGGTCATATGCCAGCGCCGCCAGAAATCGACTATATTGGTCGCCTTGTAGGGTGAGTCAAAGTTCGCGGGAAGCCGAACGCCAAAAAGCCGTGCGGCGCCAATCGCCATATCCGAATACCCCGAAAAATCGAAATAGAGTTGGCCCGTATAAGCAAGCGCTCCTTGCCACGCGGTGAAAAAATCCACACTGCCGCCGCCATCGGCATTTGCAAAAACAGGCGTCGCGTAAATCGCCAAATTGTCGGCGATAACCGTTTTTTTAAACAGACCGATTGCAAAAACCACTATGCCTACCGCAAGGTTCTCACTTAAAGGGCTCCTGCGCCGGGCAACGCCAAACTGAGGCATCATTTCACTGTGGTGCACAATCGGCCCCGCAATCAATTGCGGGAAGAAACAAACAAAGAGCGCATAACTGATGGGGTCGGATTCCGTCGTGATGCGATAATATGAATCGACCAGAAATGCGATTTGTTGGAACGTAAAAAACGAAATGGCCAATGGAAGCAGAATGGCTCCAATTTCGAAGTCGCTTCCAGTCGCGGCGGCAATATTGGAAACGAAAAAGCCAGCATACTTGAAGTAGCCAATTGCAGCGAGATTACCGGAAACGCCTATCCCTAAAATTAATTTTCGACAAAATTTTGAAATTTCAGCCTTTCCCGTAAGGAACTGGCCAAGCGCATAATTTATAATGATCGAGGGAATGAGTAGCCCCAGGTAAACCGGGTTCCACCAGCCGTAAAAAAATAACGACGCAACAACCAACCAAGCCATGCCGACCCGGTTGGAAATTCCAACCCGCAACGCCAGAAACACCACCAAAGTGACCGGGACAAACAAAAATATGAACTCGTAGCTATTGAATAGCATAAATACCTATTTTCAAATGTGGTGTGATCGTTTGAGGTCAGAGATATCCCACGTCGAATCTATTAATCAGCAAGGATCCGCAACATTAAAAAATCTGCGCCGATTAACAATGCCCCTAGTCGTCGGCGGGATCGAGCAGACGGTGCACGTGGACGATAAAGTAACGCATTTTCGCATTATCGACCGTACCTTGCGCCTTGCCGCGCCAGGCGTCCTTCGCCGTCGCATAGTTCGGGTACAGGCCGACAACATCGACCTTTTCCAGATCGGCGAAAATGTTTTTATCCAAATCCTCCATTTCGCCGCCCAGCACCAAATGTAGAAGTTGTTCCGTCATGCGTTCGTCCTCGCTTATCGCGTTGCCTGTTGAATTCTGTTTAGGCGGGCAACGTTTAAAGCGCCTTAACCGGAATTTCCATTCGAAACTTTATCACAAGGCTCAATCGATCCTGTCAACGGGGCGTCTTTCTTAACCGCGACGACGGGCTTAAACTACCACCTGTTCGCTAATTCTGACCGCAGGAGACAATATCTATGACGCCGATCCAATCGCGCCGTACAAAGCGCCGTACAATTTACAGCGCGCTCATCGCGGTTATTTTCGTTTGGGCGTCTCCCGCTTTGGCGCAATCGTCGAAGACCATGCCCAAGGGCGCTTCAATGAACATGGGTGGGAATGCCGCCAGCGCACTCAAAAAAATCCTGACGTCTTGCCCAGAGTCGAAACATGACGCGGCGTGTGAAAAGAAATTATGGACCTTCGCGGACATCACCGGGGACGGCGTGTTAACAAGCGCCGAAATTTCCAGATTCATGCGCCTGACCAGCACCGCCGAAGGATGGCTTGAGGCCGCGAAGGATCCCGGACAGGAATTCATCGTTTGGACCCTTGTCGGCCCCCTTGTCGGCAATCTGGCCATCGCCAATTTCGATTTCGATGGCGACGGGAAGATTTCCCAGCAGGAATTGTACATGAATCTTGGCGAGGGTCAGGCGCAACAGGTTCTTGGCGATATGACCGCAGCCGGGAAAGCCCTGATTTCGACAGCGATACTGAAATTCAGCACCACCACGTTGCCCGGTGTGCTGGGGCCTCCCGGGCTCGCCCTGAGCACTAAAACCTCTAAGTCGCCGAAATCATCTAAGCCGAAATCATCAAAATCATCTCCGCCACCGTCAACGCCTGCGAACAAGGTCAAACCCAAGGCGACGACCGCCCCCCTCACCGCCGCCGAACGAACTTCACTCGTTAAACAAATCGCGCGGTGCTGGCGCTTGCCGCAAGACATCACCCCCGACGACGTGCAGAATTTCACCGTTGGGCTGCAGTTGTCTATCAGTCGGAATGGAACGCCGGGCGCGGTCAAGCTTACCGACGCGCGCCGGATCAAGGAAGACGCGCGCTACCGCGCCTTCGCCGACAGCGCGCTTACCGCGGCGTTGGACCCCGCCTGCCACCCTTTTGAATTGCCCGGTGAAAAATACGCCGCCTGGCGCAGCCTGACGGTCACGTTCAAACCCAACATTGCGCGCTTCGATTAACGATCAAAGGACCCTCGAATGACCAGTAGCTCCTACCCCAACGGCGTTGGCTATATCGACGGCGATTATTGCGCGAAGGAAGACATGCGTTTGCCGGTCGCGGATTTAGGGTTTTTGTTGTCGGACATGACCTATGACGCGCTGCATGTACGCAACGGTCGGGTTTTCCGTCTGGAAGATCATCTCGACCGATGGGAGCGATCCATTGCGGCGCGGCGCTACACCACCCTGCCCGACCGCGACGATGTTCGGAAAATCCTGGTGGAATGCGTTCGCCGCGCCCAGTTGCGCGACGCCATGGTCTACATCATCGCGACGCGTGGCGAGGCCATTGATGGACTGAAGGACCTTCGGCACTGCCAAAACGGGTTCATGGCCTGGGCCGTGCCGTATTACGGCGTCATCCCTGACGACCGCATGGACGACGGCGTTGATATCATGATTAGTTCCGTGCAGCGCATCCCGCCGGAATCGGTCGATCCGACCGTGAAGAATTTCGGTCGTCTGGATTTTTCCAAGGCGCTGATGGAAGCCTATGACAAGGGGTGCGACCACGCGGTTCTACTGGATCAGGACGGATACGTCACCGAAGGCCGCGGCTGGAATATTTTCGCCTTGCATGGGGGCACACTGGTGTCGCCCGAGGGCGGGGTGCTGGAAGGCGTCACCCGGCGCACCGTGATCGAACTGTGTCGGCACGGCAACATCAAGGCGGAATTAGGGAAATTGCGCGCCGCTGATTTACGCAACGCCGACGAAGTGTTTATGACCTCGACCGCGGGCGGGATCATGCCCGTGCGCAAGGTCGATGACAGCGTGATCGGAACCGGGTCTCGCGGGCCCGTCACGACGCGACTGAGCGACATGTACTGGGCCCTGCATGACGACCCGGACCATTCAACGCCGGTGGACTATTAACACCGCAACCTTAAATCTTACCGTCGGCCACCAATTTGCATGTCATGACGACAGCCATGCCCATCACAATGCCGGCGATGTAGGGATCTCCATAAGGCACACCATGGAACAACCCACCCCAGGCGTCCCAGGTTTCCTTGATGATATTTTGAAACGTATAGAACATTTTTCTTCTCCATTCGGTGGCCCCGCTGCCGTACCGCCGCCTCTTATAGATTTTCGGGCTGGGTCGGATTAGGCCGGTGGCTTCGCGTCTCGCCGTTTCCGGCGGTTTGCCATTTCGTGGAATTTAGGATCGCATGGTCGGGGCGCGCCTGACGCCCCGACCACGCCGACGGTTAAAGCGCCGCCGCGATCGTGTTGAAGGTGTTCGTCACACCGCCGCCCACAAGTGATACGGCGGTAATAATGACGACGGAGATTCCGGCGGCGATCAAGCCATATTCAATAGCCGTGGCGCCGTTTTCGTCATTCCGGAGTTTTGCGAAGATTGTTAAAATACGCGTGTTCATGTCTATGTCTCCTTTCGGCAGCCCCGCCACCTTTGCAATCGCGAACTGTTCGCCGGATCGCCGCAGGCCGGAAGCTTTGCGCCCCATCGTCTCCGATGGTTTGCCATTTCGTTGGAGTCCAACCGCTGTCCCCACCCCGGGATCAGAAGTCCTCCTTCGCTACATTTGCAGAATGACGAAAAACCGCGTTTCCTTCAGTGACAGCCGTCACAATGACAAAAAAATAAACACCCATATTAGTGACAGTCCCAAGAAAATTCCTCTTCCACGCACGAACTAGCGCCAAAGCGTGCAGGTTGCTTGCGTTTAACGGGGTTTAGACGTATCACCAAGCATTACCGTCAAGCATTTGTTACGAGGTTTCGCATGGCTAAGCACTTGTTGCTCGTGGATGACAGTCGCGTCGCGAGAATGGTCCTGAAGAGAACAATTCTTGAAGTCGCGCCGGACTCGACCTTCGCGGAAGCGGGCGACGGCGACGAGGCTTTAAAATTACTGGCGGACGACACGTTCGACATGGCCATCCTGGACTTCCACATGCCCGGCATGACGGGACTGGAATTACTTGAAGAAATTCGAAAATCAAACAAAGACCTTAAAGTTTCCTTGTTAACCGCGAACATTCAAACCGAGATTCGCGACCGCGCGACCGCGCTTGACGCCGGGTTCATCGAAAAACCCATCAATAAAACGAAGCTTGAAGGTCTCCTCTAGGCCCCGCCGCACGTCATGATCGATATACCGGAAATAACACTCGACGCGTTAACGGAACTGATCAATCTTTCCGTTGGGCGTTCCGCCAATGCATTGAACGAAATGATTGGCCAGGAGGTCTCCCTTTCGGTTCCCAAGGTCGAATTCATGGAGTTCGAAGAAGCGCAGGCGAACCTTCAACGTGGGTCCAAGGACAACCTTACAACGGTCTGTCAGGACTTCAACGGTCCTATCGAAGGCAAATCGCTCCTGGTTATGCCGGAACAAAACAGCCTGGAATTGGTCCAACTCTTAATCGGGGAAGACGTACCGGTCGAAGATATTCCCGACTTCGAGGAAGAGGCGCTGATCGAGGTCGGTAATGTCATCCTGAACGCCTTTCTCGGCAGTCTGGGCAACGAGTTGCGCGTAACAATATCCAGCGACATACCGACGTTTTCGAAAACCCAATTCAACGAAAATTTCGGTGAAGGCGATTTACGAAAACATACAATCATCATGTTTGTGCATGTGGATTTTCAAGTAAAATCTTCTGAAATAAAAGGTTATTTAATACTCGTAGTAAACCTTATAATATTACAATCATTAATATTTCTAGTTGATAAATATCTGGAACGAATGACATAAGTAAAAGTGAAATTTAAAACTTCATTCTAGAAATAATATGCCCCATTTCAACCTGGAAATTCCGCCGTTACTTAGGTTTCTCGACAACATAAACCTGGGCCTTATCGCCGTCGACAAGCATCGGAATATTGTTTATTGGAACGATTGGGTTTCCAAGGCGTTAGGGCGGGAATTCGACGCCGCCCAAGGACGCCCAATCGAACAAATCTTCCCCGAAATCCAACAAAACAAAATTTTTCAGGGCGTCGTCGACGCCGTCGAGCACCAAAAATCCGTTTACTTTTCCTCGCGTCTGCAAAAACAGCAGTTCCCGTTTTTTGCCGATGGGCCGGACGAGACGCCATTGGACCAGCGCATCCTGATCCGGCCCGAAGACCTGCGCCCCAATGAAGGGGGCTGTTTTATCCAAATAGAAGACATCAGCGCCGCAACCCGGCGCGAACGTCTCTTGAAGGAACGATCCGCAGCGCTCACTCAAAGCCGCTCCTACCTGGATTCCATGATCCACAACACAACTTTCGGAATCATCACCGTTGATGAAAACGGCGCAGTCGAAACCATGAACCCCGGCGCCGAAAAAATATTCAACGGCGCCGCATCGGACATTATCGGACAAAACGTGGCCCCCTGGCTTCCATGCTTCAAATCCGTCGCCAGCACGGATGTTTCCGACTTCACCGTCGGCGAGCCCTGGGAGAGCGAAGCATTCGATGCAACGGGCATTGCAACGCCGGTTGAGCTGACCCTGTCCACGATGGTTGTGGAAAACCGGCAGAAGATTATATGCATCCTTCAGGACATCACGCGGCGCAAGGAAGCCGAGGCGGCCGTCATTCAGGCCCAGGCGGAATTAGAGACGAAGGTCGAGGAACGGACACGGGAATTGTCCGAGGCCAAGGACATCGCGGAACGAACGGACCACGCCAAGACACAGGTTCTGGCCAATATGAGTCACGAGTTCCGCACGCCCCTGAACGCGATCATCGGCTTTTCGGAAATGATGGAGAGCGAGGTGTTCGGCGACCTCGGGCACGACAATTACCGGGACTACGCGACCAGCATAAATTCATCGGGCGCGCATCTATTGAATTTGATCGAACAGGCGCTTGACGTCTCGCACATCGAATCCGGCGTCCAGTCCGTCCAGGAAACAAAATTCAATGTCGATCACGCCGTGCGGACCTGTTGCTCCATGCTCACCATGCAGGCCGAGGAAAGGAACGTCAGTCTTTCCGTCGACATCCCGCCCGAAACGCCAACCATCATTGGCGATCAGACCCGCTTTCAGCAAATTTTCGTAAACCTTATCGGCAACGCGATCAAATATAACAAGCAAGACGGCGGCGTTCGCGTTACCGCTGTCTCACGGCCCGGCGAGTCCCTGACGATCCGTGTAGAAGACACCGGCGTCGGCATTTCCAGCGATGAACTGCCGGAAGTCCTCAAAAAGTTCGGGCGCGCCTCCGACAGCTATGTCCGCGCGCAGGAAGGCCTCGGGCTCGGGCTCACCATCGTTCAATTACAGGCCGAAATAAGCGACTGGGATTTTCGGCTCGAAAGCGAGGCCGGCGTCGGCACGTCCGTCGAAATCACGATCCCCCCGAAAAAGCTGATATTCTAGAAAAACTGATCTTTTAGGCTGCCGACTCTTTCAACCGCGCCAACGGCTTATCGCTGATCGGCCAGTGCAGCGCGGCGGCGACCAACCCCAGGGCGACGGACGCCATCCACATCAAATCGTAAGACCCCGTGGCGTCGTAAATGTAACCGCCGAGCCAGGCGCCGCTAAACCCGCCGATCTGGTGACTCATGAACACCACGCCGAACAGCATCGAAAAATGGCGCGTGCCGAAGATTTGCGCAACGATGCTGCTGGTGAGCGGCACGGTGCCCAACCACAACATGCCCATCGCCGCGCCAAACAGTAACGCCGTCACATCGTTGATCGGTGCGAACAGCACGACCGTCATGAGAACCGCGCGGAGAAAATAAATCAGCGTCAGGACGCTCTTTTTCTGGAACCGGTCCCCCATGGCGCCAAAGAAATAAGCCCCGATGATATTGCACAAGCCGATAACGCCAAGCGCGTAGGCGGCGTAGGTCGGCGATACGCCATTGTCCGCCAGATAGGCGGGAAAGTGCGTCCCGATAAAGGTGACGTGGAAACCACAGACGAAAAACCCTGCGGTTAATAACAAATATCCCGAATGCCCCTTCGCCTCGCCGACCGCTTCGCCAATAGATTGTCTCGGCCCGCCGCCACCGGACGGCGCAACCCGAAGCCCCGTCGACAACAAAGGTACAACGATGACCAACGCCGCCATCAACACCAGAGTTTCGCGCCACCCGAAATCATCGATCAGGCCCTGCACCGCGGGCACCAGCAAGAACAGGCCCAGCGATCCCGCCGCGATCACCGTTCCAAACACCACGCCCCGGCGTTCGGGCGGCACGACCTTGCCGACCGCTCCCAGGACGATAACCTGAGCAGCCCCGCTCAAGCCCAAACCGACCAACAGCCCCAGCGATATATAGAGGTCGAACGCGCTGGCGCTGACGCTCGTCAGCCACAATCCGGTCGCGTAGAACACAGCGCCCATAACGATGACCTTCACCGATCCGTATCGGTCGGCGAACATACCCGCGATGGGTTGGAACAAGCCGAACAACAGGGTTTGCGAGGCGATCACGAGCCCAAATGTCTGCCGGCCAATTTCCAGATCAAGGGAGACCGGACGCAGAAAGACGCCGAACGTCATACGTAATCCGTTGGTGATCAGAACGATCAACGTTCCGCAAAGCAACATGATCCAGAGTCGCCGTGTCATTGTCTTGGTCTCCCACGCCCACACCAATTTCCAGCGCGGCCCCGAAGCCGCGATGCATTTAAGGACGCGAATAATGTTGAGAGCGCCGCCGCCCAAAGGGGCATTGCGCTAAATCGTGAACCTTACGGCAGCAATATGGTGTGGCCAAATCCCAAAGTCACGCCACGGCTACAATTAATGTCATAACTAAACACCAAAAGCGCCGTGCACGGCGTTATCGCGCCCCTTGATCATTGTGACGGACGGACCAGACAGCAAGACCGGCCACCATGGAGCCAAGAGCCATGACCAGGAAGGCCGCAGTCCATCCCGAGCGACTTTCCAGACCGCCGAACCAATCGATTGCGAAGCCAATCACCACCGGACCGAGGAATCCGGTCGTGAACCCTGCAAAAGCATAGATCGCCAACGCAGCCCCCCGTCGCGCAGGATCGGACAACACCACGGCGCCCGCGCTAAGCGCGCCGACATCGGCGAAACTGGTGATTTGAAGCAAAATCAATAACGCCAAAAAAACGACGATCCCACCACCAGCAGTCGCCGCGAGGGTTAAACAAACCGCCACCGAGACCAGGCACGTCGCGACAATGACACGTGATCGATTCCATTTTGACGCCAGTTCCGCGACGAAAATACTCACGGGCACACCCGCCAGCGACGCCAACCCACCGATCACGGCCAAATTGGGCAGATCGAGGTGATTCCCCGGCAGGCTCAAGCTCCAGGAGAGGCAGGCCACAAACCAAACGCGGATGCCGAACACTTCCCAGGTATTGCCCGCGAAACCGAGTACATACGCCATGAAAGCTCGGTTACGGACCACCCCGCCGAACGCCAGAGTAGGGCCGACAGGCAACGGGCGCGGCCTCGATGGCGGAAGCCAAATCATCGCCACGACGGCGAGCAGGGGAGAAATTCCAGCCACGAAAAAGGCCGCGCGCCAGCCGAGCAGGACGGCGACAAGCCCCGCAAGCAGAAACGAACCCGCGCTTCCAAACGCATAGCTCGACGTATAGATTGCAACGCTGCGCGTCTGGCTTGGTCCCCCGATCCGCTCCGTGATAAATTTCAGACCGGGCATGTGAACGCCCGCGAGCGCCACACCCCCTAAACACCGAAATACCAGTGCTGGCCAAAAGCTGCCCGCCAACATGGCGAACGCCAGTCCCGCGATGGCCCCCATTAGCGACGAACCGATAATGATCCACCGACAGTCGAAGCGATCCGTTGCGCCCGCCAGCAATGGAACGGCGGCGGCGTAGCCCGCAAAATAGACACCCCCGATCCAACCGATTTCGGTCACGCTATAACCCCAAGCCTGGGACACCTCCGGCGCCATGGCCGGAAACGTCATGATCGGCGCCAGATTTGCGATCAAGCAGAACGAGAGCGCTGCGGTCACGACACGATCCCGGGTCATGCGCGATTTTCCGTCATCTACAGTTCTTCGATTGGTTCAAAATCAATCAGGTCGATCGACACGATTTCATCCGGTTCACCGCTACAGCAGTGAATAAAGATGGTCAAGTCGGTGGAAATTCCGCCGTGTTGAACGCCGGGCGCATTAAACATGTAAGAGCCGGGCCGAGCGATGATACGGCCCGCCGCGTTGTAATAAGCGCCTTCCATGATGTAGACTTCTTCGCCCAGTTCCGGTGCCTTTCCGATAATTTTCCAGCCCTTCCCCGGCGGCGCCTTGTAACGGGAGATCACGGTGAGACCATGCCGTTGCCCACGCAGTACCCGGCGCCACCGACCATATTCCTGGCCGTCCACCGTGACGTTGTAATAGGCGGGTTCCCATTCTCCTTCGCCGGGGCCAACCTCGAAACTTTTCCAGTCCATCATTCGCACTCCTATGAATAAAAATTTTGCGCCTCCGACGGCGATTAGTTCTAATTGGCGCCGCCGCATTCGGACACGCTACTTAAAGATTTCAAGAAATGTTACGGTGGCGACCGAAGCATTGTTACGACGGGACGTGTAGAATGCTGGCGTCTCTTACTAGGAGTTCGATGATGGCCAGCCATGCAAAATTCGCCGAAATAGCAGCCCTTGCGGGCGACCCCGGTCGCGCCGGAATGCTCCACGCGCTCATGGATGGGCGTGCGCTAACCGCATCCGAATTGGCCCGGGCCGCTGGGGTCACACCGCAAAC
>JABJJH010000376.1 GCA_018660965.1 Rhodospirillaceae bacterium
CGCCGCCGGTTCACGCCAAATGGCGCGCCGGTGACATAACGTCGTGATGGGGGATTTAAGGTGGTGGGTTGCTTCTGGGATACTCTTCGGTTGGTCACGCCCTTGCCGGGCCTCTTATTGAACTTGCACGCTAGTTATACGGCGCGGCGGCGGGATTTCAATGGCTAGATAGGGGGCTAGATCGGGGACTGGACAGGGCCGCCGCCTGTTCCCGCAGCACGAATTTCTGAATCTTGCCGCTGGGTGTGCGGGGCAAGGCGTCCATCACCTCCAGGCGTTCTGGATAGTACTGCTTGGCCATGTCCTGTTCGTCCAGATACGCGATAACCTCGTCCAGGGTCAGCGTCGCATCGGGAACAAGGCCCACGAACAGGCACGCGCGTTCGCCCAGACGCGCATCGGGCATGGCGACGATGGCCAATTCGCGGATCAGGGGATGACGGTAGAGAATTTCCTCAACCTCGACGACGGGAATGTTCTCCCCACCCCGGATGACGATGTCCTTGGCGCGCCCGGTGATGCGGATATAGCCTTGCGCATCCATGCGCGCCAGATCGCCGGTGTCGAGCCAACCGTCGGCATCCACGCCGTAAAGTTCCGGGCGCTTCAAATACCCCGCGAACATCGACGGCGATTGCGCCCTCAAAGCCCCCTCGACGCCGGGCGCAACCGACGCGCCATGGTCATCGACAATTGCGACCGCCATGCCCGGCACCGCATCGCCGTCGGTTCCGAATATCTTTTCCGCCGGATCGCCCGGCGAACAACAGGTGACGCAGCCGTTTTCCGTCATGCCCCAACCGGACAGGATGTGCGCGCCCAGATTGGCCGTGGCCCGTTCGACCAGGCTGCGCGGGATCGGCGCCCCGGCGGACAGGAATATTCGGAAGCGCGATATATCGTGGTGCGACAGGCCGTCGTAATCGGCCAGATCGCTCAGGAACGGCGTCGACGCTATGGTGAAGGTGACGCCGTGGTCCGCCATCAATTCAGCCGCGGTTCCTGGCGCCCAGAAATCCTGCAACACCGTGGTTCCGCGCAGCAGAATGGGCATCATCATTCCGTACATGAACCCGGTCTGATGCGCCAGCGGGGACGCCATCAGCACGACGTCGGACTCGTCCAGCCCCATGCGTTCGATCAAGGGCGGCAAGGCGGCGATCAGGGTGTTCGCGGTGTGCATGACGCCCTTCGGTTCGCCGGTGGTGCCCGAGGTGTAGAGGATTTGCGTCACGTCGTCGGGGCCGGGGCGTTGTTCTTCCGTCACGGCGTCGCCGCTAAGGAAGGATTCTTCAAACGTATCGGGCGCATCGCCGCCGACATGGAACACGGCGTCGAGCGCGGGAAGTTCGTCCCGCAACCGTTCGGCCATCGACGTGTAGTCGTAATTTCGAAACCGGCGCGGCGCGATGAACAGCTTGGAGCCCGCATGGCCCAGCATGAACCGCAATTCGCGTTCCCGAAAAATAGGCATCAACGGATTGGACACCGCGCCGATGCGCACACAACCCAGATGCAGGGCGATAAATTGCCACCAGTTTGGCAATTGAAACGACACCACGTCCCCCGCGCCGACGCCGTTCGCCAGAAGCCCGTGCGCGACCTGCCGCGAGGCGTGATCGAGTTCGCTATAGGTCAGGGATTTGGATGTTCCTGATTCCGACCGGCCCGATTCCGACCGGTGCGCAATGATAGCAAGCGTATCGGGGCGCGCCGCGACGGCGACGTCGAGATCATCGAGGATCAGCCGGTTAAACCAGAGGCCTTGCGCGGTCATCGCCGCCGCGCGCTTTTCGGGGATGATCGCTTCGGGGGCCTCCGGTTTCATCCGACTAGTCCGACATGGTGAGGCCGCCGCTGACGCTCAACACCTGGCCCGTTATGTAGTCGGCGGTGGGGCTGGCGAAGAACAGGATCGTCCCGGCGATGTCTTCCGGCGTGGCGAGACGACGCATCGGAATGGCGCGGATCAGGGCTTGTTGAAGCTTTTCCGGCACCTCGCCGAACAACGGCGTGTCGGTCGGGCCGGGCGCGACGCAATTCACGTTGATGCGGTAACGCGCCATTTCACGCGCCAGCGATTTGGTGAAGGCGATGACGCCGCCCTTGGCGCCGGAATAAACGGTCTCCCCCATGGAGCCGACACGGCCTGCGTCGCTTGCGGTGTTGACGACTTTACCGCCATTACCTTCGATCATTTTGGGCAAAAAGGCGCGTGTCAGATAGACCGGGCCCAGATAGTTGATCGCCACGACCTTCTGGATGAATTCCGAGGTGTTGTCCATGAAGGGTTGGCTGATATCCCAGCCGGCGACATTGACGACGATATCCGCCTGTTCATGGGTCTCGTGGAACGCGGCGGCGAAAGCGTCAATCGCGGCCTCATCGGTCACATCGAGCGCATGGAAGGCCGCATCGCCTTTCAGATCGCTTGCCGCCGCGACGGTTTCCGCCGCGCCGTCCGCATTCAGATCGCCGAAGAAAACCGACCCACCCGCCTTGCAAAACGCCAAGACCGTCGCGCGGCCAATGCCGGACGCCCCGCCCGTGACGATGATCTGTTTTCCGGTAAAATCCATCTTGCTTCCTTTTTATTTAGTCTTGTGAATATCGTTGTTTCGCCGTGTCGGCACAGCGCGGTCAGGCGGCTTCCGGGACCACCGTTTCCATGGCTTCGACCACGGGAATGACCGTGTCGATTAATTTTTGCGTCTGGTCGAGAAAATCCGCATCGTCGGTCGCAATGGGGCGCAGGACGAATTTAGAAACGCCGGCGTCGATATAGGCGCGCGCGCGTTCGATGATGTCCTCGGCGCCGCCAATCCCCATGTATTCCTTTGGATCGCCTTTCTTGCGCTTCGTATAGGCGTCGACCGCGTGTTGGGTTACGGCATCGTCCCAGGACCCGAAACGGAACGGAAATCCCGCGCCATAATGATCATCATCGATGGGGCGCCCCGCATCCTGGGCCGCGGTGCGGATGGCGCTGATCACCGGGGCGATTTTCGACGGCGGCTCCAGCCCCGCCAACCAGCCGGTGCCGATACGCGCCGTGCGCCGGATCGCCGCCGGGCTCGACCCGCCGATCCAGAATGGAAATTTCTTCTGCACCGGACGCGGTGAAATCGTCGCATTTTCGTAGTGAAAAAACTCGCCCATGACCGTGAGCGGCTCGCCGCTCCACAATTGCTGGATAATATCCAGCGCCTCGTCCGTGCGCGCGCCGCGTCCTTTGGTCTTGCGGCCCGTCGCGGTCCAAACCGGCGCGGTGATGTTGCCAATGCCAAACGCTGGCAGCAACCGTCCTTCGCTCAACATATCGATGGTGGCGCATTGCTTGGCCAGGATCAACGGGTCCCGGATGCCCGCCGACGCGACGTTCATTCCAAATTTGACTCGCTTGGTCGCCCCCGCCATCGCCGCCATCGTGCTCATGCATTCCAGATACGGTTCGCGCGACACCATCCGGTCGGTTTGCCAAATCGAATTGACGCCGCCGTCATCGCACATGGCGACCCAACGCCAGAAGGATTTTACCTCGCTGAACGGAAACTCTGCGATGCCCAGGCCAACGCCAATGCTCATGGTGAAACTCTCCTAATCGTCGAGATCGACATAACCGCGTTCGATGGCGTGCAGCAGCGCATCGAACGCGTCGCGCGCTTCTTCGTACATTTCCCGCGTCCGGCGCAGCGCGTCGATTTCCGGTTCGTCCAGCGGGTCGCCGTGTTCTTTTTCGGAAAACCGGAACGCGGCTTCCAGATAACGAGCGCGCAACCGGGCGACGGAAACCGCGAAAGGCAAGATACTTTCGGTTGAAAGATGCGGGATTCGTTGGTGAATGATTTCCGTATTCGCCAGTCGAACGCCTTGTTCGACCTGCAACAGAAATCTCCGTTGTTTGGCTAAATCCTGATCGGGCATAACTTCGTCCTTCGCTCTGCACTAACTGAACGTTGCAACGGCGGCGCAGGATGAAAGTGTAGGGAGTCGCGTCTCGCCGAACAAGCACGCCGTTTGGCGGCATTGCACGAAATACGACGCCCTACAGTCATCAAATCCCAAAGAACCGCTATCGGGGATTGGGGAAAAAACCCACGGGCGTCATCAACTTGTTTTCCTGATTCGCCAGGCCGCCGAACTTGGCGCTTTCCTGGGTGTATTTGATCCAGTCCGGATCCGCCGACATCGCCTTGCGCTTGGTTTCACGATCGGCGGCGCTATCATAAACCCAGATGTGGACATACTGGTTGGGATTGCCGGTTTCCGTCGTCATATAGGCGAGCGGTTGGCCGATATTTCGAGTTTGCGCTTCCTTGCCGTATTTTTCATAAATCGCCAAATGCCCTTTGATCTTGCCGGGGTGGCAGGTATAGGTGCGGACGTCCAACAGCATGGTATTCTCCCTCGTGACAGTCATGGTTAAGGGCAACATTCGAACCCAAATACTGGGACAATGCAAATTCAAAACCAACGCCGCTGTACGGGCAGAACGTCGGATGGTCACCGGAAAGGCGCCGATTCTATTTAATTCCAGTCGAATTGATTCTGGAAAATGTCCGGACTCCCGATTACAAAGCGGGGGCTATCAGGTCGCGCCAATCCCCGTGGCCGTCAACGCCAGCGAAAGGACACCATGTTTCTGCTTGAACACGACGCGAAGCTGCTGCTCGCCGAAGCGGGAGCGCCCGTTCCCGACGGGATCTTGTTAACGGCGTCCCTTGCCGGACATTCGGGCGGCGCGGCGTTACCCATGCCGGGACCCTGGGTGGTCAAGGCGCAAGTTAGTGTTGGCGGGCGCGGCAAGGCGGGCGGTATCGTGCTCGCCG
>JABJJH010000464.1 GCA_018660965.1 Rhodospirillaceae bacterium
ACACGGCGGCAACCCCGATTGCCATCGCAGCGCGCGCCAGAACCGGCACGAATTCACGCTGACCGCCGGATACATCGCCCTGCCCGCCCGGTTGCTGCACCGAATGGGTCGCATCGAACACCACCGGGTAACCGGTTTCCGCCATAGTCGGCAAGGATCGCATGTCGCTGACCAACGTGTTGTAGCCAAAGGTCGCGCCGCGTTCGCACAACATCAAATTTTCATTGCCCGCCTGGGCGCATTTGCGCGCCACGTTGGCCATGTCCCAGGGCGCCAGGAATTGGCCCTTTTTGATATTCACCGCGCGGCCTGTTTCCGCCGCAGCGACCAGCAGGTCAGTCTGGCGGCACAGATAGGCGGGGATTTGCAGCACATCGACCGCCTCGGCGACGATGGCGCATTGTTGCGGTTCGTGCACGTCGGTGATGACGGGGCAGCCGGTTTGTTTCCGCACCTCTTGAAAGATGTCCATCGCCTGATCGATACCGATACCGCGCGGGCTGTCGATGGAGGTGCGGTTCGCCTTGTCGAAGGAAGATTTGTAAATCAATCCAAACCCAACCGCGTCGGCGATTTCCTTCAACGCGAGACTTGTCTCCAGCGCATGTTGGCGACTTTCCATGGCGCAGGGCCCAGCGATGATCGTCAAGGGCAAATCATTGCCAATCGCCAAATCGCCAACCTTAACGTGTCGCGAAGTCGTCATGGGGTATTGAGTTCCTTTGGTTTTAAACCAACCGGGACTGATCCACTGCGGCTTTCACAAAACTGCTGAACAGCGGATGCGGGTCAAAAGGCTTCGATTTCAGTTCCGGATGGAATTGTACGCCGATAAACCACGGGTGATCTGGTATTTCGACAATTTCTGGAAGGTCGCCAGCAGGCGACATGCCGGAAAACACCAGACCGTGTTTTTCCAGCCGGGTTTTATAGTTGATGTTCACCTCGTAGCGATGGCGATGGCGTTCGCCAATTTCCGGCGCGCCATCGTAAACCTCCGCGACCCGAGACCCCGGCGTCAAAACGCAGGGATACGCGCCCAGGCGCATCGACCCGCCCAGATCGTCCCGCCCCGTGCGGCGTTCCACGATATTCCCGCGCGTCCATTCGGTCAGCAGGCCGACCACGGATTCCTCGCAGGGGCCGAATTCCGTCGAACCGGCGTTTGGAATATCGGCCAAATTACGCGCGGCTTCGATAACCGCCATCTGCATGCCGAAGCAAATGCCGAAATACGGCACCTTTCGTTCCCGCGCAAAGGTGACGGCGGCGATTTTGCCTTCCGAGCCACGCTCCCCAAATCCGCCCGGCACCAGGATCCCATCACAGGATTCGAGGTGATAGGCGGCGTCTTCGCGCTCGAAAATTTCCGATTCAATCCAGTTTATTTTGACGCGGACATTGTTGGCGATGCCGCCATGGGTCAACGCCTCGCTTAACGATTTATAGGCGTCGAGAAGGTTGGTGTATTTGCCGACAATGGCGATGTTTACCTCGCCTTCCGGAGCCTTGATGCTGCTCGTCACATCGTTCCAACGCGACAGGTCAATTGGATCGGGCTTACTGTCGTCCCACATGTTGAAATACTTCAACACTTCCACGTCGAATCCCTGCTCGTGATAACTGACGGGCACGTCGTAGATGGACGCCACATCAAGCGCGGGGATGACCCGGCTTTCGCTGATGTTGCAGAACAGGGCGATCTTGCGCCGGGCGTCAGGTGGAATCTCCCGATCGCACCGACACAGCAGAATATCGGCTTGAATACCAACGTTCAGCAATTCCTTGGCGGAATGCTGGGTCGGCTTGGTCTTCAACTCCCCCGCCGAGGGGATATAAGGCACCAGGGTCAAGTGGATGTAAGACGTCCGCTCCCGCCCCAATTCATTCGCCAGTTGCCGGATAGCTTCCAGGAAGGGCAGGCCTTCAATATCGCCGACCGTGCCGCCGATTTCGCAAAGCACGAAATCCTCGCCATCGAGATCGCTGACGATGAATTCCTTGATTGCGTCGGTGACGTGGGGAATGACCTGAACCGTCCCGCCCAGATAGTCGCCGCGCCGTTCCTTGGCGATGACGTTGGAGTAGA
>JABJJH010000334.1 GCA_018660965.1 Rhodospirillaceae bacterium
GGCCACGAAACACCCTAATATACAATAGGCACAATAGGCACAATAGGCACAATAGGCACAATAGGCGCGTGGCCGTAACGTCAGCGCGCGCCCCTATTGATCAACCAGGTTAGCGCCACGGTGGGGAGCCCGATGATGGAGGCGGTGACGTTGAGCTCCATATGGGTGAATCCGATAATCTCTCCGCCGGGTAACGCCAACAACATTCCCGAAATGAACAGCGCCACGCGCAACAGCCAATGTAAAGGACTGGAGGCGCCGCCCAAGGGCCCTGCGCCGATCAGATAGCCTTGCAACCCGGCTGAGACCAGGGTCACCCCGACCAGGGCGGACACAAACACGACCGCCACTTCCAACGGGGGGCCGATTCCGATCAAAGCGGGATTAAGGACAAAGAAGAACGGCACGAAATAGATAATGGTGCCGAGCCGCATGGCCTCTAGCCCAGTCTTCAACGGGTTGGTCTGCGCAATGCCCGCCGCCGCATACGCGCCAATGGCGACCGGCGGCGTAATGAACGAAATCATCGCCCAGTACAAAATGAACATGTGAATGGCGAGATCGTTCAATCCGGATTTCGCCAAGCCTGGCGCCAAGGTTATGGCGAGGAACAAATAGGCGGCGGTAATGGTCATGCCAATACCCAGAACGAAACAGGTCGCCGCTCCCATCACCAGCAACAACAACGTACTGTCGCCGGCGAAGCTAACCAGTTCATAGGCAATGGTGCCGACTTTCCCGGTCAAGGACAGGGAACCGATAATCAAACCGATACCCGCCAGGATCGCCGCCAATTCCGTGAACAGTTTGCCGACGCCAACGATAAAATTATAGAGCTCGCGCCAGCCCCATCGGTGTTGCTTGGCGGCCTGATTGATCATCAGCAACAGAGCCGTTGCGTAGTACGGCGCCTGCGCTTCCTGTTGCATGTACAAAAGCATGACAATCAGAAGCAGGAAGACGGCCACGAAATACCAGCCGTCCCGCAAGACATCGCGAAGGGACGGCAGTTCGTTTTCCGGCAGGCCTGAAAGATGATATCGGGCGGAATAGGCGTCGATCTGCATGAACAGGGCGAAGAAATACAACAGAGACGGGATGATGGCGGCGATGGCGATATCGGAGTAGGGAATTTCCAGAAAGACCGCCATGACGAACGCGGTGGCCCCCATGATCGGCGGCATCAGCACGCCGCCTGTCGACGCGCAGGCTTCCACGCCGCCCGCATAGGCCGGTCGGAAACCGACCCGTATCATCGCTGGAATCGACATCACGCCCGTGGTCAAAACGTTGGTGATGACGCTGCCGGACATGGAACCCATCAAGCCGGATGAAAATATAGCCACCTTCGCGGGGCCGCCACGGCGCTTGCCCAACAGGGCGAAGGCGAGGTTGAGGAAAAACGTTCCGCCACCGGTGAATTGCAACGCAACGCCGAAGATCAGGAAGCCCGCCACCAAACTGGCGAACGCTTCCATGGGGACGCCAATAAGGCTTTCAGTTCCGAACACATGGTAGGTTGACGTGTCACCCCATTTGTTCGCCTCGCCTTCGAGGAATCCAGGCGCATAGGGCGCGAAAATGGGGTACAGCGAAAAAAGAAGACAAATCAGGAAGATGATGAGTCCGCCCGCCCGCCGCGCCGCTTCCAGACCGATGGCCCAAATGAAATACGTCATATAGACCGCATGTTGGGGCGCGTCGTATTCCCAGCCTTCGTCCAGGATGCTTTCGCCGACGAACACAAAGTAACACGCGATGAAAAAGGTTATAGCGGCCAGGACCGCGTCGTACCAAGGCACCCGGTCGGGGGCGCCAACACCGGGCCAGACCGGATACAGTATAAAAACCAAAGGCAACAATGCGCCCAGCATGGCGTAGAAATACTGTGTTTCCAGAGGGACTATGCCGATCCAGATGCCAAGATTGAAATTGACGTAGATCGCCATGAAAACCGAACTCATGGACAGGACCAGCATCAGGCTCATCCAGAAAGGTGATAACTTGCGGTGCCGGTCCGAGGCTTTCGCCGCGAGCTCTTGTGCTTGTTCAGCAGAAATCTGCCCCGATTGCGGATCAGTCATAATCTCCGCATCCCCCGAATTTTTTGGAATATGAAAAAAGGGCGGCGACCGTCGTTGCCCGGTCGCCGCTATAACGATGCATTCATGCTACCGGAACGGCACATCCATACCGGCGGCGTCCAGCGCCGCAGCGCGGATTTTAAGCCAATTTTTCACGTGCGCATCGCCCTTGAGATTCATGGCTTTCGCCTTTTCCCAGGCGGCTGCCAATACGTCCTGCCGCTTCAAAATGCCAGCGTTATGGGCGTCATGTTCCGCCGTCCAGGCGCCGACTTCGCGAAAAAATTTAATCGCGCCGGGATGGTAGGGCATGACCCATTTCAGGATCTGGCGGTCGAGGCCATAACCATCGGCGTTTTTCAAGGCCTGGATTATTTCCTTGTCGTGCGAAACCACGGCTTTGGTCAATGAATAGATGAAATCCACCGAACGGTCGCCATAGGTTACGTAGATCGGATAGGGGTAACCCATGCCTTCATACGGCACCGTGCCCTGCATGTTGTCTTTCAGGCTAATGCCGACGGACACCATGCGCTTGTTCCAGATCGGCATTTCCTTGCGCGCCCGATTCCATGCAGCGTCGTCGTTATGGTCGAAGGCTGGATGCATCATGCCTCTGGGCGACGCCGCCAGCCGTTGAACGTGCGGCGAAACGGTCGATACGATCACCGCGTCCGCTTGACCGCCAATGACACCATCGACAGCCTGTTTCCAACCGGGGAAATCAACGCGCGTCACGTCTTTCCAGGTTAATCCGCCAAAGGCCAAGGCGCCCGCCATATTGGCGTTCAGCGCGGGAGCGCCGCGAACGAAGGCCATGCGCTTGCCCTTCAAATCGGACATTTTCTTGACGCCAACATCGCCGGCCAGCGCGAGCGTTGTGCCGTTGCGTCCTTTTGCGTTGTTGAAGATGTTCAAGACCCGTTGCGGTCCCCATTTTGGCTTGGCGAAATCGAACACGCCTTCCTGAAGCAGGATGGCCGCCGCGCCGCAGGCGCATAAATCAGCCGCACCCTTGACCACGGGGATCATCCGGGACACGTCATTCTTACCGGGAATAAGCCGGACTTCCGTGCCGTAATTCTTTTTCAATACATTTCCGATGGCGACGCCATTGGCGTAGCCCGATGACGTCGTGCCATACGCCGTCCAGGATACGCGTTTCGGCAGGCCTTCGGCCGATACGGAAAAACTCAACATCGATGCAGCCACGCCAATGGCTATCGAGGCAAACAGTGTACGCTTCATAATTCCCCCCTTATCACGACGCGACAATCACGTCGTTTCGTTCATGGACTCTTTTTATTTTCGAGTTTGGAACGAATTTCCAGCATGGGCAATAGCCTAGTGGAGAATATTCGCGCCGATAGGGATTAAAAATTGTAACCCGTCAGGGTATTTCGGTGGGCGCCGACTTGATCCAAACCGCGGTGTCATGGAAGACGCCGCCGCCGTTCGGCGGCCCGGGGTCGGCGCTTGTCAACGCGTTGATGCCGAGTTCGTTCTTAAAGGCGGTGTTTGGCCAGATGCTTTCGACGACAACCACGCCGGGCTGCAAGCCATCGAAGATTTCGGCGTGCAAGGTGATTTCCGCACGGTGGTTGCCCATGCGAATGCGCGCGCCATCCTGAATTCCGAGCGCCTTTAAATCATCGGGATGGAGTTTCGCCGAGGGTCGTTTTTCGTTTCTTTGCGATGTCGGCGTTTCCGTGAACGTACTGTTCAGGTAGTTCCGCGCCGGGGCGGCGACCAGTCGGAAGGGTCGATCTTCATCGGCCTTGTCGATGTTGTCGAAATGATCCGGCATGGCGGGTAGGCCAGCGTTGTCCGCGCCGACCCGCGACCAGTCCGGTGAAAAGTGGAACCGTTTGTCCGGCGTGCCGAAGCCGTTCAGAAAATGCGCGTCCTCGAAGGGCAGGGCGCAATCGATCCATTTGTCCTTCGCCCAAATCTCGTCCGCGCCGGGAAATCCCGACAGCCGCAAGGTTTCGTCGATGATATCCCATTCAGACATATCGAAGCCGCGATGCGTTCCGCCCAGGCGTTTGGCCAATGTGGACAGCAGCCAGTGGTTGGTGCGGCATTCGGCGTAGGGTTCGATGACCGGTTTCGATAGCATCAACAAGGTATGCCCGCCGCCGGGATACATGTCCGTGTGTTCCAGAAACATTGTCGCGGGCAATACGATGTCGGCCATGGCGGCGGTGTCCGTCATGAATTGTTCATGAACGCACACGAACAAATCGTCCCGGGCGAAGCCTTCGCGAACGCGCGTTGTTTCCGGCGCCACCGACATGGGGTTGGTGTTCTGGATGAACAAGGCCTCCACGGGGGGGCCATCGCCGAGCGCGTCCCGGTCGCCGGTCAGAGCGCGCCCGATGCGCGTCATGTCGAGTTCGCGAAGCGATGGATCGGCGACGTCGGTTCCATCAAGCAACGTCCTGTCCAGCGTGTACATGCCCGCATTGCCATACAGCGCGCCGCCGCCGCGATGGCGCCATGCGCCGGTGACCGCAGGCAGGCAGGTGACTGCGTGCATTTGTGCGGCCCCATTGCGCGACCGCGCAAACCCATACCCGCACCGCAAAAATGCGCGTTTGGTGGATCCCCACAACCGTGCGAATTCGACGATCTGTTCGGCAGGCACGCCGCTGATGGACTCAGCCCATTCCGGCGTTCGGCTTTCCAAATGACGTTCCAGTTCCGGGCCATGGTCGGTGAAGTCGCGTAAATAGTCGCGGTCCGTCAGGCCTTCCTTGAACAACACATGCATGACCGCACTGGCGAGCGCGCCATCCGTACCCGGTCGCACCATCAAATGAATGTCGGCCTGGGCGGCGGTCTTGGTGCGGTAGGGATCGACGACAACCAGCTTGGCGCCACGTTTTCGGGCGGCGGCGACCTGGGTCATGAGGTGAACCTGCGTGTTCACCGGGTTGCCGCCCCAGATCACGATCAAATCCGCCTCGGTCATTTCACGGGGATCGACGCCGCGCTTGATCCCGACTCCGGCGTCCCATCCGGCGTCGGGCAACCAGGTGCAAATCGATCCCTGATGACGGGATAGTTTCAAATCATTCCGGAACCGGGTGATGCCGTGGCGCTGAATTTGTCCCATGGTGCCGGCAAAATCATAGGCCCAAACAGCCTCGCCGCCATGGCGCTGGATCACCCGGGCCAGTCCCTCGGAGACTTCGTCGAGGGCGTCGTCCCACGATATCGGTTCGAACGAAGTGCGGTCCCCTTTCGCGCCGACGCGGCGCATTGGCGTGCTTAAGCGGTCGGGGTGGTGAATACGTTCGTTGTACCGGGCGACCTTGGCGCAGATGACGCCCGCATGATAATCGCTACGCGACGCACCGTAGACGCGCTTGATCGTAAGGGCGTCTATGCGCTCCACTTCCAGCGGGCACTGGCTGGGGCAATCATGCGGGCAGACCGAATGAAACCGACCGTTTGCTTCGGACTGACTGTCGCTAAGGATTGAGCTTGTCATGGGGGAACAGTATCGTTCCCCGATGAAGGGGGCAACCAGTCTCCTCGCAGTGTCCTGATCGTGAAATTCGTACCATCGAATTTCGCGTGAATCAGCACACTAACATATAGAAGCTAGTGTGA
>JABJJH010000423.1 GCA_018660965.1 Rhodospirillaceae bacterium
GAATGACCAAAATTATCGTCGTCATGATTTTCTCGTTTTAAAGCCCGCGATCAAGCGGCGCCAATTGCGGTCTATGTAATCCCTCGACGCCGAAAACGCTAGGGACAACTTGCCGCGATGGCCAGAAAATCCGCCGCCTGCAGGCTGGCCCCGCCGATCAGGCCGCCATCGACATCGCCAAGAGCCAACAAACCTGTCGCGTTTTCCGGCTTCATCGACCCGCCATACAGCAAACGGACGCCCGCCGCGACAGCATCGCCATGACTGGATTTAATCACCGCGCGGATGTGGGCGTGAACCTCCTGCACCTCATCATTGGTCGGTGTGCGTCCCGTGCCAATGGCCCACACCGGTTCATAGGCGATCACGGTGTTCGCAGCGTCGGACGCAGCGGGCGTCGACCCGGCCAGCTGGCTGGAAATGACGTCCAGGGTCTTGCCGGAATCGCGCTCCGCATCGGTTTCGCCGATGCAGATGACCGCGCGCAGCCCCGCGCGATGCGCCGCTTCGGCCTTCGCGCATACCAGTTCGCTGGTTTCGCCGTGATCCGTTCGGCGTTCGGAATGACCGACGATGACATAGGCGCACCCCGCGTCGGCGAGCATTTCAGCGCTGACGTCGCCGGTATGTGCGCCGCTTTCCGCCGCATGACAATCCTGGCCGCCCAAGGCGACTCCGGCGCCTAACACGGCGGCAACCGTTGGAATCAACACAGCGGGCGGACAAACCAGCAGTTCCGCCGAAACATCACCCGCGCCCGCCGCGACGCCGCGCGCCAGTTCAGTCGCGGCGGCCGCCGACCCATTCATTTTCCAGTTTCCCGCAATCAACGGCGTCCGCGCATTGGTCATGATCTGTCTCGCTCCTAATTCCATACAGTACGATCATGGATTAGCACGCGACCCGCGACCTGACCAGAATGCGGTGATTTATATGATTACGCGCGCAGGCGCTGGATATGGTCCGCGACAACGTCCGGGTCTTCCATGGGGATTGCGTGCGCAAGTTCCGGCAGGAAGACGTCGGTCGCGCGGCGCATGTGGTTCGCCAACCCCGGCCAGAAAGGCGAAATGTCATTTTGCGGGTTGTTGGGACGTTCGGGCCGGACGCCCGCCCGCATGACGGTCACGGGCAAATCCAGCGCCGCTGCTTGGGCCGTGATGTCGCATTGCCGGTCGCCGCCATACACCTGAGCTTCAACATCAGGCGGACAGGCCAGCCGGAACCCATCACCCTCTTCATCATACGCCGCCGCCGACAACAAACCGTGGTCGCAGTAATCCCGCAACACCTGTGGGCGCCATCGGCTGAACGGTTCGCGGTCCTTGAAACTGTCATACATGGCGTCCGGCGAGGCCCAAATGTTGCGCCGCTTGGCGGCGGGATGAACGCCCGTGAATGGTTTCGCCCGCGCATAGTCTTCCGGCGCGCACAAGATCGGATCAATCGCCAACAAGGCGCGGAACCTTTCGGTAAGCGCGCAACCGGCCTGAATCATGACATGCGCGCCGAGAGAATGGCCGACGCCGACCACGTCGCGCAAATGCAGCGCCTCGACGATAGCGGCCATATCGGCGCCCAGCGTTCCCCAATCATAAGGCGGTGTTTTGGACGAACGCCCATGGCCGCGATGTTCCACCGCTATCACATGCGCATCGCCCAGAAGATCGATCACCGCGTCCCAGCAGCGGGCGTGAAACCCGGTCCCATGCGCCATCAAGACCGTCGGTCCCGCGCCCGGCCAGTCGAAATAGCATATTTTCGCGTCATTAACGGCGATGGCGCGCTGTATGGGCGCCTGTCGAACCGACGGCGCAGAAATTGTGGCGCCTGTTTCCATTAACGGCGTTGCCTCGGGTCCATGATATCGCGAAGCGCATCGCCCAGAAGATTAAAGCCGAACACCATGGCGCTGATGGCCAAACCGGGAAAGATGACCAGCCACGGCGCCTGACGCATATATTCCGCCGCCGATTCCGACAGCATTCGGCCCCAGGAAGGATGCGGCGCCGGAACACCGAGCCCCAGAAAGGAAAGCGAGGCTTCGGTCAGGATTGCCGAGCCGAGATGAGCCGTGGCGAGGACAATAAGCGGCGCCAGCATGTTCGGCAGCACATGGCGGATGGCGATGCGCCATTCCGTCATGCCCGCGGCTCGCGCCGCTTCGGTGAACGGCATTTCCCTAAACGACAAGGTGGAAGAGCGCACGACACGTGCGATATCGGGAATCAGTGGAATTGAAATCGCGATAATCGTGTTTTGAAGCGACGGCCCCAATGACGCCGCCATGACCAACGCCAAAACCAAAAGGGGCAATGCCTGCATGACGTCGCTGATGCGTTGGACAATCAGATCGAACCATCCCATCAAAAATCCCGACGCCAACCCAATGGCGACGCCAATCACCCCGCCTAGCAAGGTCGAAATCAAGCCGACCGCCAGGGATATGCGTGCGCCATGGATGAGGCGGCTGAGCAGGTCGCGCCCCATCATATCACCGCCCAGCCAAAACATTTCATTCGGCGCCATTAATGAATAAGGCGCATTGGTTTGAACCGGGTCATGCGGGGCAATAATGTCGGCGAATATGGCCACGACAATGAAGGCGATTACGATGCCCCCGCCAAATAGACCTAATGGATACCGACGTGCGAAATGAACGAGCGCGTCCCAACGGTTTATCACATGGGCGCCCGCACGGACGAGTTCCGCCTTTTGATCTACATCGCTCAATGCCAAGACTTCCTTTGCCTAAATAGGACGCTCTAAATAGGCATAAACGAGGAGCCGGTCCATCATTCTTTAAATTGTGTTTCTTACCGTCGCGGCGCCAGGGCCTGTGGACACTTAGGGCGTCGTCGTGGTTGAACTCAAATGGCGCGAGATTAGGAGTGAGGACGCAGAACATGCCGGGCATATTTAAGGACGAACGACGCGAGATCGCGCCATTTGCGCTCAATCCGACTGGGACGGGTCGTCTTTCCCCTCCGGATGCGTCGC